>CANEMG010000098.1 GCA_947428535.1 uncultured Clostridium sp.
ATATCAAATAACTTAAAAGATTACTTTTTCTCATCAGAAATTGATATGAAAGAATTTGTTAATCTAAATAATTTATTTAATAATTTATATATAAATCCTTCAATTGAAAAATCTATATTTTCCGCCATACTAGATGAAAATAATATAGCAGATACAGCTTCAACTGAATTAAATAGTATTAGAAGAAATATCAAAAATAAAGAACAAGAAATACGCTTAAAATTAAATTCTTTTTTATATTCTAAATATGTACAAGAAGATGTTATTACAATGCGTTCTGGGCGATTTGTTGTTCCAGTAAAAAACGAATATAGACAAGAAGTAAAAGGCTTTATTCATGATATATCTTCTAGTGGTTCTACTGTTTTTGTCGAACCTATTTCTATTTTTGATTTAAATAATGACTTAAATAATTTAAAAAATGATGAAAATATTGAAATAGAAAAAATTCTTCAAAAGCTTACTTCCCTATTCTTTAACGTAATTCCAAATTTGGAAAATGATGTTAATTTAATAGGAATTATTGATTTTATTTTTGCAAAAGCAAAATACTCAAATTCATTAAATGCAACTGAGCCAATTATAAATGATAAAAAAATACTAAATTTAAAACAAGCTTGGCATCCCTTAATAGATAAAAATGTAGCTGTAAAAAATAATATTCCTATTGGAGAAAATTATAATAGCCTAATAATTACTGGTCCAAACACAGGTGGAAAAACTGTTACTCTAAAAACTGCTGGTCTATTAACTTTAATGGCAATGAGTGGACTTCATATAACAGCTAAAGAAGGAAGTAGTATTTATACTTTTGACAATGTATTTGCTGATATTGGTGATGAACAAAGTATTATTGATTCATTAAGTACTTTTTCTTCACATATGACAAATATCGCTACAATTTTAAATGAAACTACTGAAAATAGTTTTATTTTACTAGATGAACTTGGTTCTGGAACAGACCCTATCGAAGGTTCTAGTTTAGCAATTAGTATTTTAGAAAAGTTAAATTCTTCAAAAGCTCTTACTCTTTCTACCACTCATTATCCTGAAATAAAACACTTCGCTTTAATTACTGATGGATTTGAAAATGCTAGTGTAGAATTTAACTTAGATACCCTTTCTCCTACTTATAAACTTCTTTTAGGAGTTCCTGGTACAAGTAACGCATTTGCAATAAGTAGAAAACTTGGTATTTCAGAAGATATTATATCTAGAGCAAAAGAATTTATAGATTCTGATAAAATAAATATTGAAGAATTGCTTACAAATATTTATGAAGACAAAAGAACTATTGAATTTGAAAAAGAAAAAATTTTAAATGATTCTAAAAAAATTGAAGAATTAAAATCATCTTTAGAATTCGATTTTTCAAAATTAAAAAATGAACAAAAAGAAATCATTAATAAAGCCAAATCACAAGCCAAAGATATTTTACTTTCTGCTAAAGAAGATGCAAACGAAATTATAAAAGAAATTGAAAATTCTTCTACTAATAAAGAAACAAATAAATTAAGAAACACCTTAAATAAAAAAATAGATGATTTAAGTATTATAAATGATACTTCTATCTCTACTATCAACACTATTAAACTATCTGATTTAAAAATTGGTACAGAGGTATTTGTAAATAAATTAACTCAAACTGGAAATGTTTTGTCTATTTCTAAAGATGGAAAAATACAAGTTGGTCTTGGTCTTGGAAAAATGTTTTTTAATATAGAAGAATTAAGTATTGTAAAAAGTCAAAATTCTCAAAATACTCAAACTACTCAAAGCACTTCTAATAAAAAAGAAAAAAGAAACTATGGAATAGCTAAAAGCAATAATTTTACAGTAAAATCTATTTCACCTGAGATAAATGTCATTGGAAAAAATGTAGATGAAGCTTGTTTTATAATAGATAAATATTTAGACAACTGTGTTCTTAGTGTATTACCTAGCATTAGAATTATTCACGGAAAAGGAACTGGTGCTTTAAGAGCTGGCATTCATAAGTTCTTAAAGACACATCCTCACGTAAAAAGTTTTAGAATTGGTACTTTTGGTGAAGGCGAAATGGGTGCAACAGTTGTGGAACTAAAATAACCAATTGGGGACGCTTGTTTTTGGACATTTTTGTCCAATTTAATACGTATGTTAGCCTTATATAAAAAAACGAAGATTATTTAAATTTTAATCTTCGCTTTTTATATACATCTTTATATCTTTCTAAATACTCCAGATACTTTTCCTAATATTTGGCAAGTTGGTACTATTATAGGATCCATTGTAGAGTTTTCTGGTTGTAATCTTATATGATCTGTTTCTTTATAAAATGTTTTTACTGTTGCTTCTTCTCCAATAAGTGCTACTACTATTTCTCCATTATTTGCAGTATTTTGTTTTCTTACTAAAATATAATCTCCATCTAAAATACCAGCTTCAATCATACTTTCGCCTCTTACTGTTAGCATAAAGCTTTCACCTGTTCCTACAAAATCTAGTGGAATTGGGAATGTATCTGTAACGTTTTCTACTGCTAAAATAGGTTCTCCTGCTGTAATCTTTCCTATAACTGGTACATCTACCATTTCTTTACTAGAGTATGCAGTTTTATCAAATGATTGTTGCTCTCCTTCTAATGCTCCACCTTTTAATAATTTCAGTGTTCTTCCTTTTTGACTTTCCTTTTTTATGTACCCTTTTTTCTCTAAAGAAGCTATGTATCCATGAACAGTTGCTGTTGACTTTAAGTCTACTGCTTTACCAATTTCTCTAACTGATGGTGGATAACCATTTGCTTTTATTTGTTTTTCTATAAATTTTAATATTGCTTTTTCTCTTTTATTAAGAGCATCTGGATCTTTTTTTCTCATTATAAATCACATTTCCTTTCACAAAACTTTCGTTCTCTTTTTTTGCTAAACGAATAATATCACAAAACATTTGATTTGTCAAACAAAAGTTTTATTTTTGATTTATAATTTGAAATTCTGCTATTTCTAGCATTTTGCTTCATATTCTTCTTGTAATGTTTTAAATGCTCTTATATGGTTTTCTTCATCTTTTATAATTCTTTCTAATATATTTTTTATACATTTACAATCTGTCATTTCTATTAATCTTCTATATTCTTTTATCGCTATTTTTTCTGTTTCTATGTTGTATTTTAGCATTTCTGGAATGGAATTAAATTTGTATTTTACATTGTTTGAACACCATTTATTATTTCTACTTCCCATCATATATGGGATGAATCCTAGTTCTACTAATAACTCTCCTAATATTTTAAAATGCTTCATTTCATCCATTGCTATTCTCATTAAAACTCTTTCTAAATTGCTGTTTTCTTTATTTGTAATATCTTCATAAACATATTGTGTTATTGCTGTTAATTCTCCATAACTACCACTATAAGAATCATATACTTTTCTTCCAAAATTGTAATCTGGTTTTATATCTTCCATCTTTGGATATGGCTCATTGTCCACCTCATCTAAAACATTATATAATTGTTGAAAATTCATATTACACCTCCTAAAAGTATAATATGAATTTTCTCTTAAATTTGTTATTCAATTATTCATACCACTCAAATTCCCATTCAAGTAATTTTACAGTATCTCCTTCTTTTACACCTTTTTCTCTTAGTGCCTCCTCTATTCCAAGTCTTTTTAGCATTCTTTCCATATAATGATATGACTCGTTATCTCCAATATTTACTCTTCCCATTAATCTTTCAACAGCTGGTCCTTCAACTATAAATTCTCCATCTATAATTTCTATTGTAAATTCATCTTTATCATCTTCTAATGTATATACTATTCTGTCTTCAATATCAACAACTTCTTCTTTTGGCAATGTTTTTAATATTTCTGATACATAATTAAATAGTTCATTTAATCCTTCTCCAGTTATTGCTGAAATTTTATAGATCTCAATATTATTATCTTTTGCTAATTTTTCTAACGCTTTAAAATTTGTGTCATCTTGCATACTGTCTATTTTATTTGCTACAATTATTTGCTTTCTCTTAGATAGTTTTTCACTGTATTTTTTTAGCTCTTCATTTATTTTATTAAAATCATCTATCGGATTTCTTCCTTCTGAACCAGCAACATCTATTACATGTAATAATAATCTTGTTCTTTCTACATGACGTAAAAATTGTGTTCCAAGACCTATTCCATCACTTGCTCCTTCAATAATTCCTGGTATATCTGCTAATACAAAACTACTTCCATATTCTGTTTTCACAACACCTAAATTAGGATCTATTGTTGTAAAATGATAATCTGCAATTTTAGGAGTTGCTTTTGTTACTCTTGAAAGTATTGTTGATTTTCCTACATTTGGAAATCCTACTAAACCTACATCAGCTAAAAGTTTTAATTCTAATATTAATTCTTTTTCTTTTCCTTTTTCTCCATCAATAGCAAATCTTGGGGCTTGTCTTGTTGATGTTGCAAAATGTGAATTGCCTTTCCCACCTCTTCCGCCTTTCAAGATTAACGCTTTTTGTCCTTTTTCTGAAAGATCTATAATCACTTTTCCAGTTTCAGCATCTTTAACTATAGTACCTATTGGTACATTTATATAGCAATCATCACCACTTCTTCCAAATCTGTGTCCTCCACTGCCATTTTGTCCATTTTCCGCTTTAAATTTCTTAGTATATCTAAAATCAATTAAAGTATTGCTATCAGGATCAACAACAAAATAAACATCTCCGCCTTTTCCGCCATCTCCACCATCTGGTCCTCCTGCGGCTACATATTTTTCTCTTCTAAAGGTTGCAGCTCCATTTCCTCCATCTCCTGATTTAATTATTATTTTAGCATAATCTACAAACATTTTAATCTTCTCTTTCTATAATTTAATATAAATCATTATCTTCTCCTACTGTTTCTCCTTCTCGAGTAAACTTTGGATTCATTATTAATAATAATTCCAT
>CANEMG010000099.1 GCA_947428535.1 uncultured Clostridium sp.
GAGATTATGTATCAGCAGTAAAAACTTTACAAGAAACTGGTTTTGATGGCGTTCAATTACATTTAGCACATCAATATTTGTTAAGTGAATTTTTAGATCCTTTTTACAATAAACGTACAGATAATTATGGTGGTAGTGTAGAAAATAGATATAGAATTGTCCATGAATTATTATCTGAAATCAAAAAAATAATAAATCCTGACTTTTTAGTTACTGTGAAAATAAATGTTACATCTAAAGATTCTAATTACAAAAACTTTTTAGATGACCAGATACAAGTATGTAAATGGTTAGAAAAAGATGGTGTAAATGCTATAGAAATAAGTGGTTGTGATTATACAAAATTTAATAAGTCTACTCCCTACTATTTAGATTCTGCATTAAAAATAAAATCCGAAATTTCTATCCCCATAATTTTAGTTGGTGGATTTAGAAATCTTGATCAAATTAATAATGCATTAAATTCTGGTATAGATTTTGTTTCTATGTCTAGACCTTTTATTGCAGAAGAAAATTTTATAGAAAAACTTAAAAATAATGAAACAAGCAAATGTATAAATTGTAATAAATGTTTTGAAATTTTCAAAACTAAACATACTCGTTGTGTATTTAGAAATGATGTTATTCCTCAATTAGAAAAGAATTTTATTAAATAAATACTCCATTACTACAAAATAATCTGTTTTAAATAAGCTAGGTTCATTATACATTAATTCTTGGATTTCCTGTTTAGATTTATAATATATTTTTTCGATACCATCTCTATCATAATTAAATATATTTTCATTATATTTTAGCAAATATACTTTTTGAAAAGTATTACTATTGCTTTCAAATGGAGAAAAATATGCAACTTCTTTTAACTTAACATTTTCTATTCCTAATTCTTCCTTAAGTTCCCTATAAGCAGCTTCTTCATACTTTTCTCCTGAATTAACATGTCCTCCTACTGAAAAATCATAGCAATTAGGGAATTTTCTTCTATTAGATGTTCTTTTTGGAAGTAGTATTTTATTATCATCATTAATAATTATAATATTAACAAATCTTAATTGTGATGATTTAACAGTATTTTGTTTATCATCTGCTATTTTTCTAATAACCTCATCCTTTTCATTTACTGCATCAAAAAATTCTATTTTATCTTCCATCATCTACTTTTCTCGTTTCTTTAAATTTTAATCTTTCTGGCAAAATTATTTCTGGAACTAATGCTTTTCCATTTTCAATTTGAGCAATTGGAATGTACTCCTTATAATATCTTTGTAATTGTTTACTATCATACATCGGAATTATCACTTGATTAACTACTTGTCTAAAATGATCATTTTTTATTCCATTATATTTATAAGGAATTGCTCTTTCTGCAACTTCTTTTGGTATTATTATTTTATCTGTTGACTTATCTTTATTTGGTTCAGTTAAATTTTTAATTCTCTCTTTTCTTAAATCATTATACTCACTTTCACTTACTACCTTTTTTCTATACTTTATTCTATTATTTTCATCTAAAAATAATATATCTTCCCATGGAATAACATATGTTTCATGGCAAGCACTACCATGACTTAAATATGTACCATCCCATCCTTTTCCAATATAATCTATAATTAAATCTCTTTTAGTTCTAAAATCTAAATAAAAAGCTCCTTCTGCTTCATATGTTGGACAAAACTTTTTAGCATTCCAATACACTATTGCAACACCTTTTACACCTAATTGTTTTTCTTTTTGTTTAATTTCTCTCATATAGTCAAATATAGATTCTCTATTACCATTTTTTCCTTTAATCCCAATAGAAACATTGCCAACCTTTGTATCTGAACGCATACAAAAATCGTTTTGATCTGTGTATGTATCCAATAATCTTTGCACTTCAGATTCATCTTCTATTATAAAAAAATTCGAATATACAGGCAATTTATATCTTTTAGCAATTAAATATCCTTTAGCTTTTCCGTATCTAGAAATTTCTTTAATATCTTCAATTCTATTTGCATCTAACATATATTCACTCCTATATTTAATTTTTATTTACACTTTTATCTACTTGTCCATTCTTTAAATAAATTATCTTATCTGAACTTTAGACATAGGTTCATAAAAAATATAAATATTTTCATATATAAATTATAATAAACTAATAATTTTGTCAATTTTATAAAAAACTTTTGTTTATTTAAAGCATTTTTGACAAAAAAATAGCAGATTTCAAAACCAATGAAATCTACTATTGGTGCGGTAGAGAGGACTTGAACCCCCACGGTCTCCCACTAGATCCTAAGTCTAGCGCGTCTGCCAGTTCCGCCACTACCGCATATGTTAATAAAATAATTTGGTATTTAGCTACACATACTGATGTTGTAACAATCATAGCTTTAACAACCTCAGCAAGTTCCGCCACTACCGCATATATTTTTAAGTATTGTCAATATGAAAATTCATATCGACAATACTTATATTAGCATATCTTAACTTGTCTTGTCAAGATTTTATTTGAATATCTCATAAAAATTTTTGAATGTGTATCCTTCATTTTTGAAATATTGTATTATTTCTGGAAGTGCCTCTACTGTTTGTGTTTTATCGTTTGCATCATGCATAAGAAGAATTATACTGCTTTGATCAGCTTTTGTGTCAATCATTTCCTGAATGCAAGATTCTTTTGTTGTTTTATTTTCAGCATCACCTGTTAGGCAATTCCAATTTGTATAAGCTATCCCATATTCTTTAAACATTTGTCTTGCTTCTGCTTTTACATCTTTGTAGTGACCTCCACTAGATCCTCCTGGAAATCTAAATAAATATGTGTTAAAGCTTGGATTTCCTAGAGCAGCTTTTATTGCATTTTCACATTGTACATATTCTTCAAATGTTGTATCTTTACTTTGATATATTTGTGAATATTTATGAGAATATCCATGATTTGCTAAATAATGCCCTTCCTCATACACTCTTTTTAATATATCAGGATATAATTCCACTCTTGCTCCTAATACAAAGAAAGTTGCTGGTACACCATTTTCTTTTAGTATATCTAATATTTGTGGTGTAACATTTTTTGAAGGTCCATCATCAAATGTTAAATATACTTGTTTTTCATCTGATGTATATATATCTTTTATAATTTGTTGTGCATTCTCATTAGGTTGTGGAATAAACTTATCTTTTAGTTTTTCTATATTGTGTTCAGGTATTTGCATATGATTACCCTCATATACTTTTTCTGAATCTTTTGATTTTACTTTCTTATTATCTACTTTTTTATCATTATTTACTTCTTTTTCTTGTGATGCTAATATTTCTGTGCCTTCCGGTTTAGCTTCTTTTTGACTTTCACTAATATCACTTGAATTTTTATTTAATAAACTGTATGAAATTCTGAAGCTTCCATATATTACTAAAATTGCACATATAACAATTGCTATAACTAATGCTACTTTTTTTATATTCAATTTTTCTTTTGTTACTAGACCATATTCATCATTATAGTCATTGTCATCATCATCCATACCATATAACATTTTTCTTCTCCTATCCATAACTATTATATAATATTTTATTAAAAATTCAAGCTTTTAGACACTTTTTTATCACTTTTTGCAGTATTTTGCAAAAATATTAGAAATAATTTCTATATTTGTAAAAAAACTCTCTATTATAAATAGAGAGTTTTTTATTTGTTTTAACTATTCATCTTTAATTGTATTTATTTTTAACAATTTGAATATTTCAACTATTACTAGAGGTGCCACTACTAATGCAATTGTTTCTTCCAATTTATGAATTGGTAATGTTACAATTCCAAATATCTCTCTTAATTGTGGTACTAATAAAACTATCATCATAAGAGAAGCTGATGCTATAATTGCTAAAATTAGTTTTCCATTATTAAATGGATTTGATTTAAATACAGATTCTTTATTATTTCTTATATTAAATACATGAACAAGTTCAGAAAGTGCAAGTACTGCAAATGCCATTGTTTCACCTATTGCAACTTTTTCTTCTGCTGATACCCCTTCTGTTGCTAAACCTAAAACAAATGCTGCTAAAGTTAATAATCCTACCATAACACCTTGATAAATTATTCTCCAAGTCATTCCTTTTGTAAATATTCCTCCTTTATTTTTCAAGGGTTTATTTTTCATTATTCCTTTTTCTGCCGGATCAACAGCTAAAGCTAAAGCTGGTAGTGAATCTGTTACAAGATTTATCCATAATATCTGTGCTGGTAATAATATATCTATACTATTTGGATCAATTCCAAAAGTACTTGCAAAAATAGGTGTTAATAAAATAGCTAAAAATAAAACTACTATTTCTCCAACATTACTTGATAATAAAAATGATATTGCTTTTAGTATATTATTATATATTCTTCTTCCTTCTTCAACTGCTGATACAACTGTTGCAAAATTATCATCTGTTAATATAACATCAGCTGCTTCTTTTGCAACATCAGTTCCTACCATTCCCATTGCACATCCAATTTCTGCTTTTTTTAGTGCTGGTGCATCATTTACACCATCACCTGTCATAGCAACTATTTCTCCATTAGCTTGCCAGGCCTTTACTATACGCACCTTATGTTCAGGAGATACTCTTGCATAAACTGATATATTTCTAACTTTTTGTTTTAATTCTTCATCAGACATTTTTCAAGTTCTGCACCTGTTATTGCTTCTTTCTCATCTTTCAAAATTCCTAATTCTTTTGCAATAGCTGTTGCAGTAATTTTATGATCACCTGTAATCATAACTGTTTTTATTCCTGCTGTAATACATTTTTTTACAGCTTCTTTTGCTTCTTCTCTAGGTGGATCTATCATTCCAACCATTCCTATAAATGTTAATCCTGTTTCTAACTTCTTAATATCTTCATCTGATAAAGGATGATTTACTA
>CANEMG010000100.1 GCA_947428535.1 uncultured Clostridium sp.
ACATCAATTGGAAAAATTGCAAAGAATTTAGTAAAGCAAGGAAAAAAGGTAGTAGTTGCAGCAGCAGATACGTTCAGAGCAGCAGCTGTTGAACAGCTTGAAATATGGGCTGAAAGATCTGGAAGTATAATTGTAAAAAAAGAAGAAGGCTCAGATCCAGCATCAGTAGTTTTTGAAGCAATTCAAAAAACAAGAGAATGTGGAGCAGATGTGCTTATAGTAGATACAGCAGGAAGATTACACAATAAAAAATATTTAATGGACGAGCTATTTAAAATAAATAAAGTAATAGAAAAAGAAATGCAAAATACAAGTAAAGAAACTTTGTTAGTATTAGATGCAGAAACTGGTCAAAATGCAATATCACAAGTAAAAGCATTTAAAGAAACAACAGATATTACAGGACTTGTACTTACCAAATTAGATGGTACAGCAAAAGGTGGAGTAGTTTTAGGAATTGTTTCAGAAAATCAAATACCAATAAAATTTATTGGAGTTGGAGAACAAATTGAAGATATGCAAGTATTTAATTCAGAAGAATTTTTAAATGCTATTATATAATTTTTTTAGAAAGGATTAGAGTTTTATAATGGAAAAAGATATAAAAAACAACTCAAAAGATAAAGAATTAAATAATAATTTAAAAACTGAAGAGAATTTAAAAGAGAATAAGACAGTAAAAGTAAAGAAAAAGAGGTTTGGAACAAAAACTATTTTAGTTTTATTAGTAATAGCAATATTTGCTATTTGTACAGCTATTTCTTTAAGAGCACAGTACTTAAATATTATTGAAATAAATCAACAATATTTAGATGTATTTTATAAGAAAATACAAAATAAATATATTGTATTTGGAGTGTCTGCAGTAATAATATATTTCTTTACTTATATATTAAATAAATTTACAAAAAAAGGGTTAAAAAGATTTTTTGAAGAAGAGAAGAAAGAAATGCCTAAACTTCCTAATAAAAGCTTAAGTATAGTACTTGCTATATTAGGTGGTGTAGTAGCATCAGGAATGTTAGCAGATAAATTTTCAGTATTCATAAATGCAGCAGTATTTGGAAAAACGGATCCAATTTTTGGAGCTGATATAGGTTACTATATGTTTTCACTTCCATTTGTGCAATCACTATTAATTTTTATAATAGAAGTTTTAGTTGTTGAAATAATATATACAGCACTTTATTATGTTATAACATTAAATGTTTATTTTGATGGAGTAAGTGGAGAAACATTAAAAAGGAATCTTTTTGTAAAACAAGAATTATTTATAGTAGTTTTAATAACAATAACTTTTTGTTGTTATATTTTTGTAAGCTCACAAAACATTTTAACAGGAACAATGGTTACTGTTGGAGATGAAGTAACGACAGAAGTTGTTGGAGCTGGAAAAACTGATGTAACAATAAAATTATGGGGATATAGAATATTAAGTATAGTAATTGCATTAGCAGTGCTAAGATTATTTAAATATGTAAAAAAACAAAACTTTAATCAATCAATGATATCAGTACTTTTAGTACCAGCATATTTAGTTTGTTTATTTATAGTAATGTTATATTTCCAAACGATTCATGTAAAAAACAATGAATTAGATAACGAAAAAGAGTATATTGGATATAACATAGAAAATACTAAAGAAGCTTATGGAATAAATATAGATCAACAAAGTATATCAAATTATGCTTCAATAACACCAGAACAAGTATCTAGTAATCAATCAGTTATAAATAATATTCCATTAATTACAAAAAATGTTACATTAAATGCTGTTGCAGAACATCAAGAAAACAGTGTTTATTATAATTATGAAAATACATTTTTAGCAATTTATCCAGTTGGAGATAAAGACAAATCAGATAAATTAGTATATATAACACCACGTGAAATATTGAATGATTCAACAATAAGCTATAATAACAGAACATTTAAATATACACACGGATATTCAGCTGTTGTAAGTACAGCAACAGATTCAGATACAGATGGATATGCTGAATATATTTTATCAGATTTTAAAAATGAAGATGTTTTAAAAATTAAAGAGCCAAGAATTTATTATGGATTAGAAACAAATAGTACAATTATGGTAAATACATCTTTTGGAAAAGAGTATGATTATCCAATAACAGCTACAACAAATGAAGAATATACTTATGAAGGAAATGCTGGATTATCATTAGGTTTTCTTGATAGATTAATTTTAGCAATAAATGAAAAGAATTTTAAATTAGCTTTTTCATCACATATAACAAATGATACAAAAATAATGACAAATAGAAACATAATAGAAAGAGCAAAAAAAGTTTTACCAGATGTTTTATATGATGAAAATCCATATTTAGTTATAACAGATGAAGGAAAATTAGTTTGGGTATTAGATGGATATACAAGATCAGCATCATATCCATATTCTCAATCAACAGTAATAAATATAAAAGGATATAAAGAAAAAATAAATTATATTAGAAATTCTGTTAAGGTTTTAGTAGATGCATATGATGGTACAACAACATTTTATATAACAGATAAAACAGATCCTATAATTATGACATATAGAAATATGTATCCAGACTTATTTGTAGAAGATGAGTTACCAAAAGATATACAAAAACATTTAGTATATCCTGAGTTTATATATAACATTCAAGCAAATATGATAAATGTATATCATGATATAAGTGAAGATACTTTATATAGAGCAGATGATATTTGGCAAATAACTACAAATGCTTCTACAGCAAATTCAACAGTTGCAGGATCAGCAATGAAGCCATATTATACAATATTAAAAACTATAGATGGAAAAGAAGCAGAATTTGGATTAGTTGTAACTTATAATAAATATCAAAAACAAAATATATCATCTTATTTAGTTGGTAAAGTGATAGATGGAAAACAAGAATTATCACTATACAAATTTAATTCAGAAAGCAATGTTGTGGGAATTATGCAACTTAATACTCAAATAGAACAAGATGCAACAATAGCAAAAGAGTTAGAAGAATTAAATACTACAGGAACAAAACTAATAAAAGATATGATAATAGTACCAATAAATAATTCTTTATTATATGTAGAGCCAGTATATCAAGTAATGTTAAACGAAAGTGAAATACCAGTTTTAAAGAAAGTAATAGTAGCATCAGGAAATACAGTATCAATTGGAGATGATTTAGAAAGTGCTATTTCAAATTTATTTGATGATGATTACTCAGTTGATTTAGAAATTATAGATACAGAAGATATAGAAGCTTTGATAGATTCTGTTATAAAAGCTAATAATAACTTAACAGAATCATTAACAGCAAATAATTTTGAAATGATAGGAAAAGATATTACAAGTCTTCAAGCAATAATAAACCAATTACAGGCTGCAAGACAAAATGAATTAGAAGAACAAGAAAAATTAAACAAAGAATTAAGAGAGCAAAATACTTCTAATACTACAAATGAAACAAATACAATAAATGAAAATATTATTTCAAATACAAGTAACATAGTAAATAATTATTAAAAAATAATGGTGGGCAATTTCTAATGGATAAAAGAAAAATTTTTGATGAATTGCCCACATTATTGTATAAATTTAAAGTGCTTTATAACATTAATTTATTTTTAAATATGAAAGGATATAAAATTATGAATTTAGCTAATAAATTAACTATTTTTAGAATGATATTGGTACCTATTTTAGTTATTGTTCGGATATTTAGGAGAGTTAGAAGTTATATCAGGAGAATGGCTTGGAATATCATTAACATTTATAATAATGAATATTATTTTTATTGTTGCTTCAATAACAGATAAATTAGATGGATACATAGCACGCTCAAGAAACCAAATAACAACTTTTGGGAAGTTTTTAGATCCACTAGCAGATAAAATTTTAGTTCTATCTGCACTAGTAATGTTAGTAGAATTCGGAAAAATACCAGCTTGGATACCAATAATTGTTTTAGTAAGAGAATTTTTAGTATCTGGATATAGATTAGTTGCAGTAGAAAAAGGTGGAAAAGTAATAGCAGCATCTATTTGGGGAAAACTAAAAACAGTTACTCAAATGATAGCAATAATATTGATATTTATAGATAAATATAATTTCTGTGATTTTTTGAGAGCTACAACTGACAAAGTACAAGCAGTAAGTAGTAGTTTTCAAATATATATGACCACAGGAGAATTAATATTTAATATAATAACATCAGTAATTATGATAATATCAGTAATTGCTACAATTTTTTCTGGTTATGATTATTTAAAAAATGGAAAAGATTTATTTAAGGATAATTAAGAAAAGGGTATTATAATGAATAAAAAAGATGCTAAAAAGAGAATAGATGAATTGAAAGAAATAACAACATATCATGCTAAAAGATATTATGATGATGATGATCCAGAAATTAGTGATTTTGAATATGATATGCTTATGCTAGAACTTCGAGAATTAGAAAAAGAATTTCCAGATTTGATAACTAATGATTCATTAACACAACATGTTGGAGGAACTGTAAAAGAAGGCTTTGAAAAAGTTGAGCATGAAGTTCCACTTCAAAGTTTGCAAGATATATTTGATTTTTCAGAATTATATGCTTTTGATGAAAGAGTAAAAAAATCATTAGAAACAGAAGATGTAAAATATGTTGTAGAAACTAAAATAGATGGACTTTCAGTTGCACTAGAATATAAAGATGGAATTTTTGTAAGAGGAGCAACGAGAGGAAATGGTTTAGTTGGAGAAGATATTACAGAAAATTTAAAAACAATAAAAAGTATTCCTAAAAAACTTAAAGAAAAAATAGATATAACAGTAAGAGGGGAGGTTGTTGTCGGTAATGATGGTGTTGTCAAGGTGAATGAGGAGGGAGGGGCGGATGTAGTGGGATGGGGGGGGGGGG
>CANEMG010000101.1 GCA_947428535.1 uncultured Clostridium sp.
TCTTTCAATATTTTATTTTCAATTTACATGTGACATATCTATTTTAAACCTATATGTATAATAAATGAAATTAAGGAAATACTAACTAAAAAATAGAAAGGATGAATTATGGGAACTTTAAATCAAATGGAATTACAAAATTTACGCCATTTTATTGGAGCACAAGAAAATGCGTACGCTAAGCTTACACATTATGCAGATACAGCAGTAGATCCACAAATAAAACAAATACTAAATAAAGCAGCACAAGATTCATTGAATTCAAAACAAAAGTTAATATCATTTTTAGGATAGGAGGAAAAATGGAAGAAAAGGCAATAGTTAATGATGTGTTGTCATCAGTAAAATCAAATTTGAAAGAGTATGAAGGAGCAATAATAGAAACTGCAAATATGGAGTTAAGGCAAGCTCTTCAAAATTTAAGAAATTCTTCTGAAAGTTTTCAATATGAGTTATTTAAATTAGCAGAATCTAAAGGTTATTATACTCCAGCACAAAATGCTACACAAGATGAAATAGTAGCAGTAAAAAATGAAGTTTCAAATTTGTAGAGATAGGAGGAAAAATTTACCTCCTCGTACATAAAAAATTGTTTACAAAAAGTTAGATTAGTAGGTAAAAAGTTAGAATCCGTAAGAAAAATTTATACAATAAAAAAAATTATAAAATTTTAAATTCCGACAAATTAAAACGTAAAGCCAAATTCAGAGGATAAAGTAGATTTTTATCATAAAAAATTGTATTGACAATAACCCTTAAATATTATAAGCTATGAGTGAAATAAATATAGTTTTATATTTATGTTACAAAAGTGTTTCAAAACCTTGAAACTGTTGGTACAAAAGGGGTGGTAACAATAACCAGTATTTTAAAGAATATTGTAATTTACATAAGAACATGGATAAAACTAATAGTAATGCTTCTTATAGGATTTGCGATAATAGGATTTTTAGTTTTTGTAGTGTACAAGCCAATGTATAGCGTATCATTAAATGGCGAATTCATAGGTTACACAGAAGATAGAGGTAAATTACAAAAAAAGATAAATGATTACATAAAAAGTGGAGATAGTAAAACAATAGCTTTTGTTGAAATAGATGACTTACCAGAGTATAATTTATGCTTATTAAAAAAAGGTCTTACACCAAATGAAGAAGAAATATTTAGCACAGTAATTAGTTCAGGTGTCCCTTATTATAAATATTATGCAATATTAGATAATGGTGAAGAAAAAAATTATGTTCAAACATATGAAGAAGCAGATGCTATAGTACAAGAATTGAAAGCTAAAAACAGTCAAAATAAAGATACTATATCATATACTCTAAAATATGAGACTGAGCTAAAACAATTTTCTGATAAAGATACAACAGTAGCAGCATTATATAAAGAAATGCCTAAAGTAAAAACATCTAAGATAGTTTATAAGAAAAATGTTGATTATACAAATACAGCATTAGGAATTGCTTTAATTGAACCAGTTTCTGGAACGATTACATCAAGATTTGGAAGAAGATCTAGAGGAACACACACTGGTTTAGACATAGCAAATTCATCAGGAACACCAATAAAAGCAGCATCATCAGGAACAGTAATTTATGCAGGCTATAAAGGATCATATGGAAATTTAGTAATAATAGCACATACAGACTCAACACAAACATATTACGCTCACTGTAGTAGAATATATGTTAGTGTAGGTCAAATAGTTTCACAAGGGCAGACAATATCAGCAGTAGGTTCAACAGGAAATTCAACAGGACCACATTTGCATTTAGAAGTAAGAGTAAATGGAGTGGCTAAAAACCCACAAAATTATTTATATTAAAAAATATCCCTAAACTTCAATTTTTAGTTTAGGGAATTTTTATATAAAATTAAGGCTAACTGTGAAGAGTTTGAATAGCATTATCTTTAATAAGGAGAGAACTAAATTCCTCAAAACGAAGTAAACTTAAATCAGAAAATTTAAGATTATCTTTAAATTCAGAAATAAGTAAAGGTATTTTTTCCTTTATAGAGTTGTCTAAATTTTTTATATCAAGTTTAAGAAAATATTTTTTATCATATTCATATAAAGAACTTTTTAAGTTCTCATTGGAAGGGAGAACAGAATTTAAAATATTGCAAAAGGAAAACACCTCATTCATATCGTAAAAATTATAAAGCAAAAATGAGTTTTCTGTTTGAGGTAAATTTACAAATTGCTTAAAGTTATTGTAGTCATCAGACTTAGTAACAAATATTACAAAAAATTTGTTACCAAAAGAAATGGTTTCATATGAAAGATTAGAAGTATTAGGATTAAAATTTAAGTCTTCATTTGCAATATCTAAAATAGCTAAAAAGAAATCCTGTACTTCAATAGAGTTGGCTAAAAAAGAATGAATAGAGATATTATTTTCTTCTAATTCAGTATAGTCAAACATAATTTTAAGTTTATTTTCGTTTATTTTTTCAATCTTCATATTATCTCCCCCAATATAAATAAATTATACAATATTTAATAAAAAAGTAAATGTAAATAAATGTATGTAATAGTAAGTTAAAATATATATAATAAAAATTAAAGATTAGTAAATGTAATTTCCTCAATAGTAAATTATATTTAAAAAAAGTAGATAAATTACTTGAAAAAATAAGTATATCAAGATATAATATATCAGTAAAAAAGTACAAATTTCCGTAAGAAAAAATGGAGGTAATATATGGCAACAAAAGAAAAAAATTTTTGGGTTTTTTTAATATTCATGTTATCTGGGCTAGTAATAGGACGGATTACTTGGGGAACTAGCATCTAAAGTAGATTGGTTATGGTGGTTATCATATGCACAAGAATTTGGATTATCAAATCCGCTTACAATAGATGTAAAAGTACTTAGAGTATCATTCTCATGTATGTTCAAAATAAATGTAGCAAGTATAATAGGAATGGGAGTAGCACTTTTCTGGTATAGAAAAGTTTAAAAGAGGCATAAAATAGACAGAAAGGAAATAAATGTCAAATATAAAAAATATACCGCTTCAGGAAAGACCGTATGAAAAAATGCTATTATATGGGGCAGAAGCTCTTTCAAATAGTGAACTTTTGTCTATAATAATAAAAACAGGAACAAAAGAAAAATCAGCATTAGAAATAGCACAAAAACTTATAAATTCAAAATGTGATAAATTTAGTAACTTAAGGTTTCTGCAAGAATTATCAATAAATGAATTAAAAGAAATTGAAGGAATAGGAAAAGTTAAAGCAATAGAGTTAAAAGCGGTAGGAGAAATAGCAAAACGAATTTCTAAGCCTTTAACAAATTCACAGATTAGAATAGAAAAAGAATCAGACATTGTAGATTTATTTATGAATGAACTACAAAATGAAAGAAACGAAATTTTAAAAATAGTAATGTTAAACAATAAAAATATAGTAAGAAAAATATCTACAATTGCAGTTGGAAATGAAGGAAACATAATAACAAATGTAAAATCGATATTATCAGAACCTGTAAAAATGCAGATTCCAAAAATAATATTATTACATAATCATCCAAGTGGAAATTCAAATCCGAGTAAAATAGATGTTTTATTTACACAAAAAATTAAAGAAGCAGCTAAATTATTAGATATACAACTTTTAGCTCATATAGTTATAGGAGATGGAACCTATCATAATGTGATTTAGAGAAAGGAAGAGTTAGATGAATAGAAACAAGCAAACAGAAATATTAGGAGGAATCATAACAGTTGTTATACTAATATTTTTAATTTTTCTTTCAAACGTAGAAGTAAACAAGCTTTCATATATTGAAACTGTTGCAAGTTCTATTGTAAATCCAATTCAAAGAGTTTTTGCAGATTTAAGAAATAAAATAGAAGGTAACTCAGTATATTTTTCTAATATGGAAAGTATAATTCAAGAAAATGAAGATTTAAAAACTAAAAATAGTGAGCTAGAAACAGAATTAAGAGAGCTAGAAATAATAAAAGCTGAAAATGCAACACTTCAAAATTATATGAATTTAACACAGAAGTATTCATCATATAGTACAATACCAGCTTATGTAATAAATAGAGATGTAAGTAATTATAGTAGTACATTAGTACTAAGTGTAGGAACAAAAGATGGTGTAAAAGAAGGAATGACAGTAATAGCAGATAAAGGGTTAGTAGGACACATAATATCTGTAACAGATAACACAGCAAAAGTACAAGTTATAATAGATTCTGCTAGTACAGTTAGTTGTACAATAAGCACAACAAATGAAAGTATAATATGCAAAGGAACACTAGAAAACAATCAAATATTAAGAGCATCATATATACCAACAGGTGCCGAGTTAATACAAGGAGATACAGTTTACACCTCAGGAATTGGTGGAATATATCCAAAAGGAATCATAATAGGAACAATAAAAGAAATAATAACAACAAGTAATATAACAGATAGATATGCAACAGTAGAACCAGCAGTAGATTTTTCAAAAGTAGACACAGTACTTATAATAAATAATGATTAGAAAGGGTAAATATGAGAAAAACATTTATAGTAGTAGGGCTAGTAGTAGCATTTTTAATAATATATTTTCTACAAGTAAATATATTTAATGTATTTACAATAGCTGGAGTAAGGCCAAATCTATTTATTGTGTATGTACTTTTTATAGGACTTTTTGCTAATCAAGCAGCTGGAATATCATTTGGAGTAGTATGTGGTCTTATATTAGACTTAATATATGGAAAAACAATAGGTGTTACAGCAATAATGTTATGTGCAATTGGATATTTAGGTTCATACTTTGACAAAAACTTTTCAAAAGAAAACAAATTAACAATAATGCTAATGGTAATAGGTTCAACTTTAGTTTTTGAACTTGGAACAT
>CANEMG010000102.1 GCA_947428535.1 uncultured Clostridium sp.
CAAAAGCTTTAAGGAAAGATTTAGAAAATTTAAATATAACTGACTTTGAAACAGAAGTTGTAAAGAATTTAGATGGTACAGTGTATAGCTCAAAAGATAATATAAAAGATATTTTAGCAAAACATATTATTAGTCCAGTTAAATTTTCAAATTGCTTGGAAACAATGTTAAAAGCTGGAGTAGACACATTTGTAGAGATAGGACCAGGGAAAACATTATCTGGATTTGTAAAAAGAATACCAGTAGAAAACGAAATAAATATTTTGAATATAAATAATGTAGAAAGTTTTGAAAATACATTAAATTTTTTAAAAGAGAACAAGTAAATTTTAGAAAATTATAAACTAAGGAAATAAACTTACAACAAATAATATTATTGAATAGGAGAAAATAAGAATGGATAAAGTTGCTTTAATAACAGGTGCTACAAGAGGTATAGGAAAACAAATAGCACTAACACTTTCAAAGGAAGGATATAATATAGTTCTTAACTTTAGAAAAGAAACAGAAGAACTTGACAATTTAATAAAAGAAAGTAATAATGTAGAATGTTTAACAGTAAAAGGAGATGTTTCAATATTTGATGATTGTAAAAATCTTGTAAGCAAAGCCATAGAAAAATTTGGAAAAATTGATGTATTAGTTAACAATGCAGGGATAACAAAAGATATGTTGCTTGCCAGAATGACAGAAGAAGACTTTACAAGCGTAATAGATGTTAATTTAGTAGGAACATTTAATGTAACAAAAAATGTAATATCATATATGATGAAAGCTCGTTCAGGAAGAATAATAAATATTTCATCAGTAGTTGGAGTATCTGGAAATGCAGGTCAAAGCAATTATTCAGCTTCAAAAGCAGGAATAATAGGATTTACAAAAAGTTTAGCAAAAGAAGTATCATCAAGAAATATATTAGTAAATGCAGTGGCTCCAGGATTTATTGAAAGTGACATGACAAATGTTTTAAAAGATGAAGTCAAAGAAGAAATAGCTAAAAATATACCTTTAAAAAGAATAGGAAAACCTGAAGATGTTTCAAATGTTGTAAAATTTTTAGCATCAGATGATAGCTCATATATTACAGGGCAAGTAATTAATGTAGATGGTGGTATGTTAATATGACCAATTAGGGACGTTAGTTTTTGGACATTTTTGTCCATTTACATACATATGTTGTTTTAGAATATATTAAAATAAACAAGTGTCCCTAATTGGACAAAAATGTCCAAAAACTAACGTCCCTAACTGGACACAATTGGACAAAAAGAAGGGAGAAAGATATGGAAAGAAGAGTAGTAGTAACAGGACTTGGTGCGATAAGTCCTATTGGTAACAGTGTTAAAGAAAATTGGGAAGGAATAAAACAAAAAAAATGTGGTATTGATACTATAACATTATTTGATTGTAGTACTTTTAAAACTAGTTTAGCTGGTGAAGTAAAAAACTTTAATTCTTCAGATTACTTTGATGTAAAGCAAGCTAAGAGATTAGATAGAAGTTCACAGTTCGCTTTAGTTGCTTCAAGAGAAGCTTTTGAAGATAGTAGAATTACAGAAGAAAATACTGATTTTGAAAGAGTAGGAATATTTGTAAGTACAGGTATAGGTGGACTTAGAACTATTCAAGAACAATGTGAAACAAATTGTATAAAAGGACATAATAGAGTTTCTCCAATGTTTATACCTATGGCAATTGCAAATATGCCAGCTGGAAATATATCTATCGATCTAGGTGTAAAAGGTGAGTCTATGTCAATAGTAACAGCTTGTGCTTCATCAACACACGCAATAGGTGAAGCATATAAAACAATAAAATATGGTTCAGAGGATGTAATAATTGCTGGTGGAACAGAAGCTTCAATTTGTGAAATAGGAATTGCGGGATTTGAGAATATGAAGGCATTATCTAATTCAGAAGATAAAACAAGAGCTAGTATTCCTTTTGATAAAGAAAGAAATGGCTTTGTAATGGGAGAAGGTTCAGCAATTCTTATCTTAGAAGAACTTGAACATGCTAAAAAAAGAGGTGCTAAAATTTATGCAGAAGTTATTGGGTATGGTGCTACATCAGATAGTTACCACATTACATCACCATCACCAGATGGAGAAGGTGCTGCAAGAGCAATGACAAGAGCTATTAAAGATGCAAACATAAAAGAAAGCGATATAGATTATATTAATGCGCATGGAACATCAACACATTTAAATGATATGTATGAAACAATGGCAATAAAAAAAGCTTTGGGAGATAGTAGTAAAAATGTTATGGTAAGTTCAACTAAAGGTAACACAGGTCATCTTTTAGGTGCTGCAGGAGCTGTTGAAGCAATTTTTTCTATTAAAGCTATTGAAGATGGTATAGTTCCTCCAACATTAAATTATAAAGTTAAAGATGAAGAATGTGATTTAGATATAGTTCCAAATGAACCTATAAAAAAAGATATAAATATTGTAATGTCTAATTCTTTAGGGTTTGGTGGACACAATGCAAGTATAATTTTGAAAAAATTCGAAAATTAAAAAATTTATAAAATCTTAAATATAATTATGATTTTTAAGATTATATTAGGAAAGGAGAAAATAAAAATGGAATATGAAAAAATAAAACAATTGATGGAAGATATGGGAAACTCAAAGTTAACATCTATTGATATAGACTTTCCAGATGGAACAAAAATAAAAATGAAAAAAGAAGAAAAAGAAGTTGTAAAAGTAGTAGATGCGCAAGTAACCCAAACCAAAGAAAGCACTAAAATAGAAGTTAAAGAAAAAGATGCTGAAATTGAAGTAGAAGAGGGAAATATTATAAAAGCACCTATGGTAGGAACATTCTATTCTAAACCTTCTCCAGATGCAGAACCTTATGTTCAAATAGGCCAAAAAGTAAAAAAAGGTGATGTACTTTGCATTATTGAAGCAATGAAATTAATGAATGAAATAGAATCTGAATTTGATGGAGAAGTAATAGAAATTTTAGTAAAAGATGGTGAAGCTGTTGAATATGGTAAACCATTACTTAGAGTAAAATAAATAATTTTAAGGAGAGATATAAATGCTAGATCGTAAGGGAATAGAAGATATAATTCCACAAAGGGATCCTTTTTTAATGATAGATGAAGTTGAAGAGTATATCCCAGGAGAAAGTGCTATAGCTTACAAATATGTAAGAGAGGCTGAATGGTATTTTAAAGGACATTTTCCAGGAAATCCTATAATGCCAGGTGTTTTAATAACAGAAAGTTTAGCACAAACAGGTGCTGTTGCAATTCTTGGAATGGAAGAAAATAAAGGAAAAAACGCTTTATTTGGCGGAATAGATAAAATGAAATTTAAGAAAATGGTTGTACCAGGAGACACACTTAAATTAGAAGTAAAAATTATAAAAAGAAAAGGGCCAATAGGAGTTGGAGAAGCTATTGCAACTGTTGATGGAAAAATAGCTGCAAAAGGAGAATTAACTTTTGCAGTAGTATAAAAGTTGGTTTTATTACAAAATAAAATTGATTAAATAGGGAAAGGAACAAAGATTATATTATGAATAAAATTTTGATTGCAAATAGAGGAGAAATAGCAGTTAGAATAATAAGAGCATGTAAAGAAATGAATATAAAAACCGTAGCTATTTATTCAGAAATAGACAAAGATGCTATGCATACTCGTTTGGCTGATGAAGCAATATGTATAGGTCCTGCTATTTCAAGTAAAAGCTATTTAAATTTCAAAAATATAATAGAAGCAGCAAATATTACTGGTGCAGATTGCATTCACCCAGGTTTTGGCTTTTTGTCAGAAAATAGTCAATTCGCTAAGATATGTGAAGAATCAAATATAAAATTTATTGGACCATCATATAAAGTAATTGAACTTATGGGAAATAAATCTAATGCTAAAGAACTTATGAAGTCTGCAGGAGTTCCTGTAATACCAGGTTCAGAAGGTAGCATAAAAAATGCCAATGAAGCAAAAAAGATAGCAGATAAAATAGGATATCCTGTTATGCTAAAAGCAGCAGCTGGTGGTGGAGGAAAAGGAATACGTATAGTAAATGAACCATCAGAATTGGAAGCAAGTTATAATCTTGTAAAACAAGAAGCAAAGATATCTTTTAACGATGATGAAATTTATATAGAAAAATTTATAAAAAATCCAAGACATGTAGAAATTCAAATTTTAGCAGATGAACATGGAAATGTTATTCATTTAGGAGAAAGAGATTGTTCTATTCAAAGAAGAAATCAAAAGATAATAGAAGAAACTCCATCAACAGCAATAGATAATAAACTTAGAACAAAGATGGGAGAAGCAGCAATAAAAGCAGCAAAGGCTTCTAAATATAGTAGTTGCGGAACAATAGAATTTTTAGTAGACAGTGACAAAAAATTTTATTTTATGGAAATGAATACAAGAATACAAGTAGAGCACCCGATAACTGAAATGAGAACAGGAATTGATATAGTAAAAAATCAAATAAAAATCGCAGCCGGAGAAGAATTAAAAATAAAACAAAAAGAAGTAGAATTTAGAGGGCATAGTATAGAATGTAGAATAAACGCTGAAAATCCAGAAAAGAAATTTATGCCTTGTCCAGGGAAGATTACAGGTTTAAATTTACCTGGTGGAAATGGAGTAAGAATAGATACAGCAATATATGAAGGATATGAGATACCACCAACATATGATTCAATGATTGCGAAAATTATTACATATGGAGATACAAGAAACGAAGCAATAAGTAAAATGAAGAGAGCTTTAGAAGAAACAGTTATTGAAGGAGTAAATACAAATATAGATTTTTTATTTGAAATTATAAAAAATCCAAATTTTATAAGAGGAAATTTTGATACATCAT
>CANEMG010000103.1 GCA_947428535.1 uncultured Clostridium sp.
CCAATTTTTGGTTTACTTATAATGCATGTTATAATTTCTGTCTTAAATTTGAAAAGTATTAAAATACGTGAAATTATATGTGGAAAACCTAGGATTTTAATTTATAGGGGAAAAATTGATGAGAAAGCACTAATTAAAGAGAATTTTACAATAAATGAATTACAAGAAAGATTGAGAGTTAATAATGTAAATAATTTAGGAGATGTAGAATTTGCAATATTAGAGACAAGTGGTCAAATAAGCGTTGTTCAAAAACCAGAAAAAAGAGCCTTAAGACCAGAAGATTTTAATATAGAAGCAACATATGAGGGTATTGCATATGACTTAGTTATTGATGGAAAAGTTATGAATGATAATCTTAGTAAAATAGGAAAAAATTATAATTGGTTAAAACAAGAAGTAGAAAAGTTTGGTATGAAACCAGAAGAAGCACTTGTAGTTGTTTTGAATGGTGATCAAACAATATTTTGCCAGAAAAAGGAAGAGAAGTAATGAGGTTTAAAAAAGAAATAATAATAATAATAATTATTATAATAGGAATAGTTTTACTTGAATTATTTATTAATTTTACATCTAAAAAGACTGTTGAAAAGATTTCGGATGAGTTAGATTCAATATATAATAATATAACTGAGGCAATAAAGTTGAAAGAAAATAATGAATTAAGTAATGAGTATCAAAATGATTTACAAAATAAAATAAAAGTGTTTAAAGATACTTGGTATAGGGAACAAGATAAATTATCTATGTTTTTTGAGCATGATGAATTGGAAAAAGTAACTAGAAGTCTCGTTGTTCTTGAAGAAAATTTTAAAAATGAAGAATATGAAACTTCTTTAGAAAATATAGCAGAATTTAGATATTGGTTATATCATTTTGAAGAAAAAGAGAAAATGAGACTTAAAAATTTCTTATAAAATAAATCCCCGGGTTTATTTAATACTTGGGGATTAAAATTTTAAATTATATTTTATTTTGCTAAATCGTTACTTTTTTCTTTTACAATATATATAGGTCTTTGTTTAACTTCAAGATAAGTTTTTGATAAATATTGTCCAATAATTCCAAGAGAAAATAATTGAATACCACTTACCATAAATATTATACATACAAGTGAAGGCCAACCGCTTGTTGGATCACCTAGTATTAATGTCTTAAAAATAATTGCTATTATTAGTAAGAAAGATACTGCACAAAAGAATAATCCAATAATAGATGATAAAATTAAAGGTGCAGTTGAGAAAGCGGTTATTCCTTCTAAAGCATATTGTGTAAGTTTCCAAAAAGACCATTTTGTTTTTCCAGCAATTCTTTTTATATTTTGATATTCTATCCATTTTACATTGAATCCAACGAAACTGAATAATCCTTTAGAATATCTATTATATTCTTTTAAAGAAATAATTGCATCTACTATATTTCTTTTCATAAAAACATAGTCTCTAGCGCCATCAACCATTTCAAAACTAGTCATTTTATTTATTAATTTATAAAAAACTTTAGAAAAGAAACTTCTTACAATTGGTTCACCTTTTCTATTTACACGTCTTGTGCCAACTGCATCATAGTCTTCATTTATTATATAATTATACATTTCTAATAAAAGAGAAGGTGGATCTTGAAGATCTGCATCCATAAGAGTAACATAATCTCCTGTACAATTTTCAAGTCCAGCATAAATTGCTGCTTCTTTTCCAAAATTTCTTGAAAATGAAATATATTTTACATTTTTATCTTTAGAGCTTAAATTTTTTATAATATTTAATGTGGTATCTTTAGATCCATCATTTACAAAAATAATTTCAAAATTTACGTTATCAGGGAAATTTTTGATGTTTTTGTTTAATTCTTGATAAAATAATGGTAGTGCTTTTTCTTCATTATAACAAGGTACTATTACAGATATTTTTTTCATTTTTAACTCCTAAATTACATAATAACAGAATAATTATAACATATCCTAATATTTATTACAAATAAAATAATAAAAAGTTGCAAAAACACTTGATATTTATGTAAAATTGTAATATAATTGTAATGTGAATGTAATATTGAAAAATATTAGTTTGATTAATATATTTAAGGAGAGAGTGTTAATGTTTGGACAAGATATCGGAATTGATTTAGGAACTGCTACTGTTATTGCTTATGTTAAAGGAAAAGGTATTATTTTAAGAGAACCATCAGTAGTAGCTGTAAACAATGTAACTGGTGAAGTACTAGCTGTAGGGCACGAAGCTAGAAGAATGTTAGGAAGAACTCCTGGAAATATTGTAGCAATCAGACCTTTAAGAGATGGTGTAATTTCAGATTATACAGTAACTGAAAAGATGTTGAAATACTTTATTGGAAAAATAGGTGGAAGATTTTTATTTGCACCTAGAATAATGATATGCATTCCTTCTCAAGTTACTGAAGTAGAGAAAAAAGCAGTTATAGATGCAGCTTCAAATGCAGGAGCTAGAAAAGTTTATTTAATAGAAGAACCAATTGCAGCAGCAATAGGAGCAGGAATAGATATATCTAAACCATGTGGAAATATGATAGTAGATATAGGTGGAGGAACAACAGATATAGCAGTTATTTCTTTAGGAGGATCAGTTGTTAGTTCTTCAATTAAAATAGCAGGAGATAAATTTGATGAGCATATAGTAAAATACATTAAAAAAAGACATAATGTTATGGTAGGAGAAAGAACAGCAGAAGAATTAAAACAACAAATAGGATGTGTATATCCTAAAATACAAGATATGGAAATGGATGTTAGAGGAAGAGATTTAGTAACAGGTCTTCCAAAAACAGTAACTATATATTCAAGTGAAATGATGGAAGCATTAGAAGAACCAGCTACACTTATTGTAGATGCAGTGCATTCTGTTTTAGAAAAAACACCACCAGAACTTGCAGCAGATATTAGTGATAAAGGAATCTATATGACAGGTGGAGGATGCTTAATAGATGGGTTAGATAGATTACTACAAGAAAAAACAGGAATCAATGTTATGATAGCTGAAGATGCTATTTCATGTGTAGCAAAAGGAACAGGCAAAGCCTTAGATAATTTAGATTATATGGATAGAATGAGAAAATAATAAAATTTCACATACTAAAGTAAAAATACTCACATTGTATATGTGAGTATTTTGTATTATAATATATATATAAATTCTGAAAGTGAGCGTATTATGGGAAAAAGTAAGAAAGTTGCATTTTATACATTAGGATGTAAAGTAAATCAATATGAAACAAATGGAATGATACAAATATTTAAAAATGCAGGGTATGAAATAGTTAATTTTGAAGATAGAGCAGATATTTATGTAATAAATACTTGTACAGTAACAAATATGTCTGATAGAAAATCAAGACAAATATTAAGACAAGCAAAAAAAAGTAATCCAGATTCAATTGTTGTAGCTGTAGGATGTTATGTTCAGGTAGCTAAAGAAGAAATAGAAAAAATTGAAGAAATTGACTTATGTATAGGAACAAATAAGAAAGCCGATATATTAGATTGCGTAGAAAAAATGTTAAATAACCAAATAGAAGATGTTACGAAAAATAAAGTTTATGAAGAAATAGATGATGTTATGCATAACAAAAATTATGGAGATTTTGGAAGTGTTACATATACAGAAAAAACAAGAGCAGTTATAAAAGTACAAGATGGTTGCGATAGATTTTGCTCTTATTGCATAATTCCATATGCTAGAGGAAGAGTTAGAAGCAGAAAAACATAAATTGTTATAAATGAAATAGAGAGAATTGCGAAAAATGGTATCAAAGAAGTAATAATAACAGGGATTCATGTAGCTTCATATGGAAAAGATTTTAAAGATAAATTTGAACTTATAGATTTGCTTGAAAAAATAAATGAAATAGAAGGAATTGAAAGAATTAGATTAGGTTCAATAGAACCATTATTAATAACAGAAGAATTTATAAAAAGAATAACAAAATTAGACAAAATCTGTCATCATTTTCACTTATCACTTCAAAGTGGGTGTACTGAAACTTTAAAAAGAATGAATAGAAGGTATAGTGCAAAAGAATTTAAAACAATAGTGAATCGTTTACGAAGAGCATATGATGATATTATCTTAACAACAGATATAATAGTTGGATTTCCAGAAGAGACAGAAGAAGAATTCGAAATTACATATAACTTTTTAAAAAATATAAAGTTTTATAAAATGCATATTTTTAAATATTCTCCTAGAAAAGGCACAAAGGCAGCAGTTATCAAAACACAGATTCCAGGAAATATAAAAGAAATAAGAAGTAAAAGATTATTAGAATTATCAGATTTAAATGAAATAGAATATTTAAAATCTTATTTAGGAAAAGAAGTAGAAGTTTTATTTGAAGAATATGATGGAGAGTACTATAAGGGGCATACAGCGAATTACATATTGGTAAAAATAAAATCTGAAGAAGATTTATCTAATAAAATAAGAAAAGTAAAAGTTTTAGAAATAGATAATTTAAGTTTAATAGGAAAATAGAATGTAATAAAATGGTAATCAAAAATTAATATAAAAGAAATTGATTTTATTAGAGTCTTATAGTATAAATGAAATAAGGTATGTTAGTTATACTAAGGAGGAAATAATAAATGAAAGAATATAAATTAACAGAAACATCAGAATTAGGAAATCTACCAGCAGTAGTTAATATGTGGAGCAAAATAAAAAGAGTTTTATCTAAAGGAATAGAATGGGATGAACCAGCTATAATAATAGAGTTTTCAGAAAAAGAAGAAAAAGTTTTAAGAGAAGTACATGACTTTTTATTTCAAGAAATTAAATTTCCAGAATTGCACAATTT
>CANEMG010000104.1 GCA_947428535.1 uncultured Clostridium sp.
CGTCCACTTTCAAAAGATAAAAGATGGAGAGTTATAGAAATTACAAAAAAGGCAGTTATAAAATAAATTGTAAATATACAAAAACTAATTATAAAGTAGTTATAATAAAGTATAAAAAGGAGGTTTAGGCTAAGATGGTACAACAACAAACAGTATTAAAAGTAGCTGATAACACTGGTGCTAAAGAAATTATGTGCATCAGATGTTTAGGTGGTTCACATAGAAAATTTGCAGAAGTTGGAGATGTAATAATAGCTTCTGTTAAAACAGCTACACCAGGTGGCGTTGTTAAAAAAGGTGAAGTTGTAAAAGCTGTTGTAGTAAGAACAAAAAAAGAAATCAGAAGAGCTGATGGTTCTTATTTAAGATTTGATGAAAATGCAGCTGTTATAATTCGTGATGATAAAACACCAAAAGGAACACGTATATTTGGACCAGTAGCAAGAGAATTAAGAGATCAAGATTATATGAAGATTGTATCTCTAGCTCCAGAAGTTCTTTAAGCCATTAATGATATTGAATGAAATTCAATCGAATGCTATGGATTAAAGATGCAAAATTTTCTTTGAAAATTTTGTAAACCGATAAAATAACTTTAGAATAAATTTTAATCAAAATCACGTATAGCAAAGAATTATAAATGTTTGAATATAACGAAGCTAGATGAAGGTTTTCATTGAAATTAGAAAAAGAGGTGAAAAAATTGAGAATAAAAAAAGGTGATACTGTAAAAATTTTATCAGGAAATGATAAAGGAAAAACAGGAGAAGTTTTGAGTATAGTGCCAAAAACAAATAAAATCGTTGTTAAAGGTGTAAATGTAAGAAAAAAACATGTTAAACCAAGAAAACAAGGTGAAGAAGGTGGCATCATATCAGTAGAATGTGCTATACATAGTGCTAAAGCAAATGTTGTATGTCCAAAATGTAATAAAGCAACAAGAATAGGATATACAGAGGAAAAAGGCGAAAAAGTACGTGTTTGTAAAAAATGTGGTGCAAAAATAAAATAAGAAAATGAAAGGAGGACTTAAAGTAAATGGAAAAACTTAGAGAACAATATGAAAAAGAAGTAGTTCCAGCATTAATGAAAAAATTTAATTACACTTCAGTAATGCAAGTTCCTAAAATAGAAAAAATAGTTATAAATATAGGATTAGGAGAAACAAAAGATAATCCTAAAGCTTTAGATAATGCTATGAATGATTTAAGCATAATTACAGGTCAAAGACCAATAGTAACAAAAGCTAAAAAATCAATCGCAGCTTTTAAATTAAGAGAAGGTGCAAAAATAGGATGCAAAGTTACATTAAGAGCAGGAAAAATGTATGATTTTGCTTACAAACTATTTAATGTAGCACTTCCAAGAGTAAGAGATTTTAGAGGAGTATCTGCAAACTCATTTGATGGTAGAGGAAATTATTCAATGGGTATTAAAGAACAATTAATATTCCCAGAAATCGAATATGACAAAGTAGACAAATTAAGAGGTATGGATATTATATTCGTAACTACTGCTAAATCTGATGAAGAAGCAAAAGAGTTACTAACATTATTAGGAATGCCATTTAAAAACTAAAATCTGAGAAAGGAGAAAAAGATGGCTAAAAAATCATTAAAAGTAAAATGTGCAAGACCACAAAAATATAAAACAAGAGAATATAATAGATGTAAATTATGTGGAAGACCACATTCATATATAAGAAAATATGGAATATGCCGTGTTTGCTTTAGAGAATTAGCTCATAAAGGTGAGATACCAGGTGTTAAAAAAGCAAGCTGGTAGAATTCAAATTTTAAACTGTGTCTAACTGTGTTGGATTTCAATAAAATTTTACATACATACTACTCGTATGCACATAAAATTTTATTTCATCCACCTTGTTATACTTGTTTAAAATTCGAGTTTAGAAATATTACACAAATTAAAATAAAAAAGGAGGGAAAATCGTGAATACAACTGACCCAATAGCAGATATGTTAACAAGAATAAGAAATGCTAATAGCCAAAAATTCAAAACAGTTGATGTTCCAGCATCAAAAATGAAAAAAGCTATTGCAGAAACATTACTTGATGAAGGTTATATAAAAGATTTTGAAGAAATTGAAAGTGATGTACAAGGAATAATAAGAATTACTTTAAAATATGATGAGAAAGGTAATAGAGTAATAGATGGATTAAAAAGAATCAGTAAACCTGGTTTAAGAATATATGCATCTAAAGATGAATTACCAAAAGTATTAAATGGATTAGGAATTGCTTTAATTTCTACATCTAAAGGAATAATGACAGATAAAAAAGCTAGAGAATTAGGAATAGGTGGAGAAGTTTTAGCTTATGTTTGGTAGAAACTAAGATTGTCTATTAAAGCAATAGTTAAATTATATTAGTAATTTAACATCGTATAAAAATTGATAAATTAAAGAAGGAGGGAAATTCGAAATGTCTAGAATAGGAAATAAACCTATTACAGTACCTGAGAAAGTTGAAGTTAAAATAGATGGACAAAAGGTTACAGTAAAAGGTCCTAAAGGAACTTTAGAGAAAGAATTTCATAAAGATATGAAAATCAATCTTGAAGGTAATGTTATAACTGTTGTTAGACCAAATGATGAACCACAAAATAGAAGTTTACATGGTTTAACAAGAACATTATTAAATAATATGATTGAAGGAACACTTAATGGATTTGAAAGAAAATTAGAAGTAAATGGTGTTGGATATAGAGCAAGTAAAAAAGGAAATAACTTATTATTAAATTTAGGTTATTCTCATCCAGTAGAAGTTGAGGCTCCAGAAGGAATTACTTTTGATGTACCTAACCAAAATGAAATAATTGTAAAAGGTATGGATAAAGAAATAGTAGGTCAAACTGCTGCTGTTATTAGAATAAAAAGACCACCTGAAGTTTATAGAGGAAAAGGTATTAAATATGCTGAAGAAACTATTAGACGTAAGGAAGGTAAAGCAGGTAAGAAATAGAATTTCTTAAAATAATAATGTTCATATTAGGTTATAAATACTTTAGGGGGTATATCTAATCCCTTAAAGAGATGTAAAAATATTTAAGGGATTAAGTATACCCCTATAAGGAAAACCTAGAAAGGAGAAAATAATGATAACTAAAATAGATAGAAAAGCTGAAAGAGATAGACGTCATGCAAGAGTTCGTAGAAAAATCAGTGGAACAACAGATTGTCCAAGACTTGCAGTAAGCAAATCTAATAAAAATATAATTGCTCAAATTATAGATGATACAAAAGGCGAAACTTTAGTTTATGTATCAACTTTAGATAAAGAGATAAAAACAAAAAAAGCTAATAAAGAAGCTGCAAAAGAAGTTGGAGCTTTAATAGCTAAAAAAGCTTCAAGTAAAAAAATCAAAACAGTAGTTTTTGATAGAGGTGGATTTATTTATCATGGTGTTGTTAAAGAATTAGCTGAAGCAGCACGTGAGGCAGGATTAGAATTCTAAGAAAGAAGGAGGAAAAAATTCTAATGGAAGAAAGATCAGTAGAATTAAAAGAAACAGTAGTAGCTATCAATAGAGTTGCAAAAGTTGTAAAAGGTGGTAGAACATTTAGATTTAGCGCTGTTGTTGTTGTTGGAGATGAACAAGGACATATTGGTGTTGGAAATGGTAAAGCTGCCGAAGTTCCAGATGCAATCAAAAAAGCTATAGAAGAAGCTAAAAAGAATTTAGTAGAAGTTCCAATAGTAGGAACAACTATACCACACGAATTTGTAGGAAGATTTGGTAGTGCTAAAGTTATGTTAAAACCAGGTGCTGAAGGAACTGGAATTATAGCTGGTGGTAGTGTTAGACCTGTTCTTGAACTTGCAGGATACAGAGATATCAACTCAAAAGTTATTGGTACAAACAACCCAAGAAATGTTGTTTATGCTACTATTGAAGCTCTTAAAAACATGCAAACAGTTGAAGCTGTTGCTAAAAAAAGAGGAAAAAAAGTTAGCGAAATTTTATAATAAAAATTATAAATTTGTTTGAAATTATAATCATTAATGATATAATAAAAACGAAAATAATTAGATCAAAGTAAAGAGGAGGTGTAAATCATGGAATTAGGAAACATTAAATCAGGTGTAAAAAAACAAACTAGAAAAAGAGTAGGCCGTGGAATAGGATCTGGGCTTGGAAAAACATCTGGAAGAGGACATAAAGGACAAAAAGCAAGATCAGGCGGTGGAGTAAGAAGAGGATTTGAAGGTGGTCAAACACCATTATATAGAAGATTACCAAAAAGAGGATTTACAAATATTCATGCTAAAAATTACACAGAAGTAACTTTAACAATGCTTAATAAATCAGAAGCTACAGAAGTTACAGCAGAAAGCTTATTAGCAGAAGGAATAATAGGAAAAATAAATGATGGAATAGTTGTTTTAGCTACAGGTAGCTTAGAGAAAGCACTAACAGTTAAAGCAAAAAGATTTACTAAAGCTGCTGCAGAAAAAATAGAAGCTGCAGGTGGAAAGATTGAGGTGATTTAGTTGTTCAAAACTATTAAAAATGCTTTGAAAACACCAGATGTAAGAAAAAAATTATTATACACATTAGTTTTAATAATAATTTTTAGATTTGGATGTTTTATAACAGTACCAGGTGTTGATACTATAGCACTTGGTGAACAAATGCAATCAGCAACAGGAAGTTTGACTGGTTTAATAAATACAATTTCTGGTGGTGCATTTTCAAAATTATCAATATTCTCAATGACAATAACACCATATATTACAGCATCAATTGTTATTC
>CANEMG010000105.1 GCA_947428535.1 uncultured Clostridium sp.
ATTTGTGGTAGATTGAATAAAAGATATTGTTTGGATAGGTGAAATGATAAAGAAGGCGTGAGAAATAGTTGGAATTTTATAACAATTATTAGTTTTCTTGTTAAAATGCTTGGAAATTGGAATCGGCTATATGGTAATCAATCCAAAATTCCAAAAAACTTAGTTTAAGGAGAAGTCATGCAAGAAGAATTCAAAAAAAAGGACAAAGAACAAAAGATTGAAAAACGGTTTGTTTCAGATGAAATAGGAGAAAAATATAAAGAGTGGAAAAATAGAAATATTATTTTTATTACTTCTCCTACTGGTAGCGGAAAAAGTTATTTTATATTACATATATTTCTGAAATGGGCAATAAAGAATAATATGAGAATTCTCTATCTAGTTAATAGACGGATATTAAAAATGCAACTAGAAGAAGAACTAGAAAATGTGGAAGAAGAACTGTGCAGGGAGTCCTCAGATTGGAAGGTAAAGTGTACCTTAAATGAATATATAAATATTAAAACATATCAAAGTATTGAAAAAGAAATTAAAGGAAAAGAACCAAAAAAATTATTGTTCTATTTGAATCTTTTTTCCTGTGTCATTTATGATGAGTGTCACTACTTTTATGCCGATTCAAATTTTAATACAAATACAGAATTGTCATATTCAGTTCTGAGAAAAGTGTTTGACAATAAGCTACAGATATATGTATCTGCAACGCCAGAAGAAATGATAGAAGAAGTAGATAAGTTTGTAAAGGAAGAACAAAGAGAATCCGAAGGAAAGATGTCATACGAGCAGATTTTTGTGTGTCCTCCTAATGAAAGAAAAAGGGAATATAGCATAAGTGCTGATTATGGATATATAAGTTTAGAGATTTTTGAAAATATTGAAGACTTGGCCCATTTAATAAAAAGAAATGGAAGCGATAAAAAAGATAAATGGTTGATTTTTGTAGATAGTATCGAACGGGGGAAAGATTTAAGAAAAAGATTGCTGACTAAAAATGATTCAGAAGAAGAAAAGAAAATAATCAATGAAAAAGATGTAATTTTTTTGGATGCGAAATATGATGAAAATGATGACAGTAAAGAAAGTGTGAATGAAATTGTAAACGAAGAATTTTCAAGTAGAAAGGTGGTAATTTCTACTGCGGTTATGGATAATGGTGTATCTTTCAAAGATTTTAACTTGACAAATATTGTCATAATGGCAGATACACGCGAAATGTTTCTACAAATGTTAGGCAGGAAGCGAACGGATGGAGGTAAAGTAAAATTATATATTTGTAAACAAAATGTAGAGCATTTCAGAAAAAGAAAAATGTATACTGAAAATATATTAAAATGTTATGAACGACATAGAAACATTTTGCGAGAGTTAGAGAAACCATATTGTTTAGTGAGTAAACCGTGTTATTTGTATAGTTATGTGGAGACTCTATTTATTAATACAAAAGAAACTTTTTATTCAACTGAATGGAAGCAACAGGATATATTGAATGAAATATTAGAGGATACTGTATCTAGTCAATATATTAGAAAATTTTGTTATTCTTTAGGAGGGATTATAACCCTTAATTCTTTAGCAATAAAGAAATACCTTAAATTGAAGTTATTTTACAAAGATATGATAGAAAAAATGGAAAACGATGAGTATGCATTTGTAAAGCAACAGGCGGATTGGTTGGGGGTTTCGCACGATAAAGTAGAAGTCGTTATTGAAGAATCGAGCATAGATGAGCTATCTAAGAATAGAGAGAGATCAGAAAATGCGATTAAGGAAGTTTTAGGTGTCTCTATGACAAGAGAGGAAAATATTGAATGGAAACTAAAAATATGGAAACCTCTATTATATTTTTTAAGTAGAGACAAAGATTTCAAAGATGGTGAAGAAGATGCTATAAAAAAGAATGATAGAACAATTTCTGATAAAATATTTGAACGGTGCATGACGCAGGCAGGGTTGCCTTATGTATTGAAAATAAAAAGAGGAAGTGAACAAAAAGGAATAGTCACCTTGTATACTATTAAAAAAATAGATTAAATAAATTGTTGTAGTATATTAATTGTACCTGGAAATAAATATAAACAACTCATTTAACAACCCATAAAGAATAATTTGCCAGCAGTTTCATAAACATATTATGAAACCTGACTGACGGAAAGTGGGTTGTGATGTCAAGAAAAAAGCAGAGTATTGAGATTGTTTTACATAAACCGACAGATATATCAAAGGTGTACAATGCGCCGCAGGTTACGGATTTTTGGAAAGAAATGATTCTAGCAAAGGTGCGGGCGTGCAGCCTCACACAACAAGACTACCTTCGATTATTGGAAAAGGATTTCGGTAATCATTAACAAAGATGATAACTGTTTCATAAAGTCCAATAATCCGGAGGAAAAAATGAAAGTAAGGATACATCTACATAACCAAAAATACCGTTCCAAACCTAAAAAAAGTGAGATTGGTAAAATCAGCAATGAAATTACGGATAAAATTAAAGAGATTGATATTGAGAGATTTGCCCAAGAAGTAGGGAAAAAGGGAAGGACCTTCACCACATCCATATTTAACGGCAGGAGAGTGAAGGAGAATTTTGTGAGCCAGCAAGTATTTTGTCTGGATTTTGATAAAGGATTTACGATTGATGAGTTCATGGAACGTGCAAAACAATATGATATACATCCGTCCATGATATACAATACGTTCAGCAATACAAAGGAAAGCCCAAGATTTCGGGTGGTATTTATCAACGACTGTGAGATACAAAATGAGGAGGCTGCATTTGCTCTTATGTACATGCTGCTGGAAATCTTTCCAGAGTCGGATAAGAGCTGTAAGGATATAACGAGAATGTTTTTCGGCGGCAATGATTTGAAATTTGTTGATAGCAATGCAACGATTAATCTGGTTGATATTTCGTTGAGTTTGCAAGCCTATTTAAAAAGCAGAGATAAGAAAAATTACCGTAGAAAAATTGAACAGATTGGCAGAAAAATGCAGGTACAAGTGAATAATGGAAAGCTGTGTATACACGCAGAGGTGTTAAGCGGTATAAAAAGTGAGGAATTGCTTGCAATGAACAGTAATATGATAAGGGTGAATGCAACAGAATCCTCACTTTTTTATGTTATAGAAAAAGAATCACACAACCATTCTATGTGTAGACGGCAAAATGGGGAGAAGAAACGAAAGAAAGTACGGGGGATATCAGAGAAGATTTTATTGAAAAAATGTCCGCTTTTCAAAGATTTTTATGAGAAAAATATTACACATGAACAGAAGTTTTTGATTGCCACGAATTTATTATCTATCAGCGGGGGCGAGAACTTATTTTTTGCCGGAAATATCAACCATGTTGAGAAATGGAAGGAAAATTGGGAGTATCTAAAGCAATACCATTATGTACCGCAGCACTGTAAAAACGGAAATTGCCCCTATTATGAGAAATGCAGAAGTCCTACGATTTTAGACAAAGTAACTGAAAAAATTAGTAAGAATAGGATTGAGGGATACTGTGAGATAGAAGAAGCGGAGAAAATTTTGAGAAGTTATCTGTTACAAGCTGTTCAGGCCAAGGAGAAAGGAATTTACTTGATTTCAGCTCAGACTGCTTTAGGAAAAACCAGTACCTATTGTAATATTGTGAAAGAGAATTACGAAAAGAAATCATTTATGGTTGTAGTGCCTACAACAAAATTACAAAGGGAGGTAGGGGAAGAATTAGAAAGGTTAAACGTTCCGGTATTTATGACTGAAAATATTTATTATCTTTTGAGTGAGATACATTTAGATGATTTAAAAGATATGGCCATGTATCTGTACAAGATGGGATTTGGATATAAAGTGAAATCTGTGATAAGAGATTATAAATCAAATACAAAGTTAGATGATATACAGGAAAGACGGCTGAGGGAATATTTGAACTCAAAAAAAAGACTGGAAGATAGCAGGTGTGTTGTAACGACACATGCCATGTTTTTATCGTTTCAATCTGAAATCATCAGCAGGTATGAGGTGGTGATTGATGAAGATATTCTCATGAGTATTTTTAAGAATACGTCTACTATTAGTTTTGGAGATATTGAGTTAGCTCTTGAAAAGGAGGCGATACCAAAAGAAGAACGAGGTTTTGTGAAACGGTTATTAAATGCTTCTGAAAATACTATAGAAGTAACAAAACCGTTGGAATTGCGAATCAACCAATTAGATAAAATTTACGAGAAAGAGATGTTAAGAAATGTACCATTGGTGGATTTTTTACAGGCAGCTTCCTATCAGGTGGATGTGCCAAAGAAACAGGTGAATTTCTTCAATGCGAGGCAAATCCCTGATGTGAAAATGACGATTGTGTCTGCCACATTAAATGAAGAATTATACAAAAATTATTGTAAAGGGCAAAAGATTTGTTTCATGAAAGTCCCTGTTGCTAAGTACAAAGGGAAACTGCTACAATATACTGCCCATTCTTTGAGCCGAAGTAATTTAGAGGACATAGGATATAAAAAAATAAAAGAAAAGCTAGACAAATTTATTGAAAGCAAAGAAAAAAATATTATCACTTTCAAAAAGTATAGAGAAGATTCTGAGATTTATTACGGGAAATCGGAAGGGTATAATGAATATAAAGGAAAGGACTTGATAGTAATCGGAACGCCGCATAACGTACCTTTTGTATATCATCTAATAGGCGCCTATTTAAGATATGATGCAGAGGATACATTGTGCCTTCGGATGACGGAAAATGATACATATTCGTTT
>CANEMG010000106.1 GCA_947428535.1 uncultured Clostridium sp.
GGACAGATGGGGCTAGTCGTTGGGCACCAGCCCAATGAGGGTCCGGCGGCGCACGCGCCGCCTAGGCGCTGTTACATATGGCGGTCAGCCCATTTCCTCGCGATTTGATTCGGGAGGAGGTGGCTACCATGAAATTCCCCTTAATATAAAGCATATTTTATATGTACCCGTAGTTTAGCTGGATAGAATGGCAGGCTACGAACTTGCAGATCGGGGGTTCGAATCCCTCCGGGTACACCATCGCTTAAATGGTAGTTCTCAAGAGAATCTTGAGAACTTTTTTCTTTCCTTCTTCTAATATATGTATGCAATAAAAATCTATAATTTTAAAATCAGAGTATTTCATTATAACACGTATTAATAGTATTGACTTATTTTCTAAATAGAATTATCATAAAAAAATAAAGAAATAAAAATAGTATAAAAAAATTTATTCATTTTAAAAATTCGTATTAAAGTTATATAGGAGTAATAAATTGAATATAGAAGTTAATAATATAAAAATTCATTATGAAGTCTTAGGAAGCGGAAAACCTATAATTTTATTGAATCCCAATAGTGTTAATACAGGACTTATGAAATTTATAGCAAATAGGTTAAAAGATAAATATAAAGTATATCTTTTTGATAGAAGATGTTGTGGAAAAAGTGAAAAAAACTGTATTTTAAATTATGAAGAATCAGCAAAAGATGTATATGAATTTATAAATAAATTAAATATAGACAAGCCTTATTTACTAGGTTGTAGTGGCGGTGGAACTGTTGCGTTAAATGTAGCAATTCATTATCCAAAAAGTATTTCTAAATTAGTGATATGTAGTGGTGTTGCAAGAAATAATATTATCAAAAAACCTAATTATGCAAAAGTTATAGAAAAACTCCCTTTTTATCCAAATAAAAAGATTAACGAAATGTTTGAAAAATTAAACTATGAAGCACCTTCTATAACAAAAGATGAATTAGGGTCTATAATAGTTCCAACTTTAGTATTTAATGGTAGTGAAAAAGATATAGTTCCCCAAAATGAAGCTGAATATATTTCGAATAATATAAATCATTCGAAATTAATTATATTAGAAAAATCAGGACATTGCAATTATGTTTTCAAAAATAAATTATTTTATGGGAAATTATTTGAGTTTTTAGAACAGTAGCACAAGTTACAATTTAACAATTTTCTCTTTTTTTGTTGACAAATCTATTTACATGTGTTATTATAGATACTGTCTTATGGACCGGTAGCTCAGCTGGATAGAGCAACGCCCTTCTAAGGCGTGGGTCGGACGTTCGAATCGTCTCCGGTTCACCAAAACTCTTTTTTAAAAAAAGTTTTATATATCGAGGTGTAGCGCAGTTGGTAGCGCGCGTGGTTTGGGACCATGAGGTCGCAGGTTCGATCCCTGTCACCTCGACCAGCAAGATGTAGAAAAGTGTTGAAGATAGTAACTTTCAACACTTTTTATTTTTATTCAAAATTATTGAGTTATATCTCAAAATGCCTAAAAATAAGCATTTTATCATTCAAGATTATTTAAAATTATTTAGACTAATACAGCGTTACAGAGTTTTTGTTAGATTTATTGTTAGACTTCACCAAAAAACTGTCTAACAAAAACTAAATCTTTGTAATCTTTGAGTAACAAGAAAAACATAGATTTCTGTTAGAATTATTGTTAGACATTATTATTTAAAATTATATGTAATTATTTAAACATATAAAAAGGTACGTATCTTATCTTTATATGATAAAACGATATTCTTTAATTAGAGTTTATGATATAATGCTATTAAGCAAAGAGTAATTTGAAAGAGGGTGCTGTTATGGATTTATGGAAGTTTTATACTGAAAAAGTTAATGAAAATGATTATTATTATAAATTTAAAGATTTGGTATATAGTGCAGATAACTATTTTGCTTTTACATATTTTGATACTAGCGATATAATTAAAAGATTTAGAGATTTATGTATGCCAACAAATACACATTCCAACAGTGAAAATATAGAATTCATTTTAATATGTTATTATCTAAAAGTTAATGGATTTTATATTAAACAATTTCCTAATATTATAGAAAGACCAACAAGATTAGGAGAATTTTCTTATGATTGTATCAGAGATTTTATACATTCAAGAGATAATTATTCAGGCACTGTTACTTGGGCTGAAAGAAGAAAGTTAGTCAATGAATTAGAATTTATAAAAAAAGATAATTTTCAACAAATAGAAGAAGAATTAAGCAAGAAAATACAAATGATTTCAACTAGAGGTGCTGAATTTGATAATATGACTTTAGAAGAAAGATTAAAAGAATTAAGTAACTTGCTTGAAAATATGTTAAAGATAAATGGTAAGTTTATAAATGTAGATTATGCTAATATATTTTTAGGTTATATTACCGAAGACAACGTAAAGGAATACAGAAAAATAATTCATTGTTTTAGACATGCTACTGAAGAAGCATTAAATGAAAGAAATCTATATACTAATGAGCAAAAGAAATTTTTAATTGATTATGTCATTGTGATTGCTAATCATATACATTTGAATAAATAATAGAAAGATAATTTACAATTTATAGTTATGAATAATAAATTATATTTGCATGAATAACTATACAGATCCTATATAATTATTTAAACATATAAAAAGGGAAGTAATAATACTTCCCTAATCATATTAAGTTTATTCTCTCATAGCTTCAATCATCAATTTATTCGACAGATTATAACCATAAGCAAAAGCCTTTTTCCTTTCTAAATCAATTAAATCTGCCTCTTTTGATAAATACTCATCAAATATTTGATAATCTTCTTTAGATATAGTATTTTAAGTAATTCATCGATTTCGTTAATTTCATTCCACAAGGTCTCTATTTTATCGTCATTTTCTATATCATCAACAATGGTTTCTTGTAAATTATCGTATAAATCTTCAATTTTACTTTTATTCATTTTTCACGACCTTTCAATATTTATTTTCTTACATTCTCCCAAAAGTTTTGAACTATACTTTTAAGTCTATCTATTGGAAAATCAAATAAAATATGAACACACTCAAAAGTCTTATTTATAAAATTCTTTAATGTTTCAACTTCACTTTTTAGTTTTATATTTTCTCGCTTTAACTCTTGATTTTCTCTTTGTAATTTTTCTGTTTTAAACATTGTTTCATCAACTATATTCTTAATTTTAGTATATCTTTTAGCAACAGTATTAAATTTTCTAATAACTCTTTTATAATTATCTTTTAATATTTCAACATTATCTGTTATTACTTCTTGTTCTAAATTATTCGTTTCTTTAAACATTTCTTGAACTTCATAACTGGTAACTTTCTTTAATTTTTCTATTGGTATATGTTCATTTTCTTCTTTATTTCCACGTTCTAAATCAAAGCCAGACTTAATCATATATGAATAAAAATTATCTTGTAAAACCTTATAGCTATTTTTACCTTTCCAAAACTCTGAACAGGAGATTTTATCAATTACTTTTCCACTTTTTGAATCTTTTCTGTGGACAACTGGTATAAAAACTAGATGTAAATGTGGTGTACTTTCATCATTATGTATTTTTGCAGAAAGTATGTACTTTTCTCCTAAATTTTTATAATTCTTAACAAATTCAAAAGCAGTTTTAAAATATCTTTTAGTTTCTTCCTCGCCAATATTCTCAAAGAATTCTTTATCAGAAGTAATAATATATTCACAAGCTACATTACTATTTTTCTTAATCCAACCCTGTAAATTGTTTTCTTCTTTTATCTTTCTAAATGCTTTACTATATGGCATATTACAACTCTTTAAAGAATAATTTTTTATTGCTTTTTCTTTAGTAATATCTTTATTTGAGTAATGGGTATTTTTTCGTTCATTATGTCTATAAATTCCGTTTAAATTATTTATTGTGTACTTTGCATTTCGTATAATAGCATAGCTCACACTTTAAAAACCTACCTTTCTTTGCTATTTGATTTATAATATCTTGTTACCATAGCAAGAGATTCTTGTATTGAATTTTCTAATACTTCGCCTAAAGGTGTGTCAACATTTAACCAATCGTGATAAAATTCGTTTAAAATATCGTTTTGTTTTAATAAAGCACTAACTTCTAAAGGGTATAAATCCATATTTTTTAAGCTATCTTTTATTTCTTCCTTTACAGTTATTTCATAAGCACTATCTAATATCTCTTGAGGGGATTTTGTTTTGGCATTTTCACAAAAACTTGTAAACTCATTATCTATTTTTTCATCTAAGCTGTTTTTTTCTTCTAATTGCTTTATATCTAATTTGATAATACTATTATATCTTTTATCTATTGTTTCTCCGTTTTTCCATTTTTGGATTAGCTCAATTTCTTGCTTTGGTAAACTAATTATTCCTTCTTCATTTGCTTTTAATAATTTATCTAAATCTTGTATAGATATGTTATTACTCATATTTTTATTTTTCCTTTCATTTTATAAGTAAGCCTTCGTAGCTTTACTTATGTTATATTACTTATTATTCAGTCTAATTACTCGTTAGCATTTTCATGCTCTAACACACTAGAACTTCAAAGGAAGTTCGTGTGATTAAGGACAACTAAAGTTTTCCTTAATAATCCTTTTATGCACGATTAAATATTCATATTGATTAAATAAATTTAAACAATACCACAAAATAATTACATTATTTTATTTGAATATTATAATCGTGTTATAACAATATTGATATATTGTTATAAGGTAGTTT
>CANEMG010000107.1 GCA_947428535.1 uncultured Clostridium sp.
TTTTTTTTTTGTTTTTGCTTTGTTACTTCTTCTTTGTATTCTAAATCTAATATTGTCTTTTTTGTTCTGAATTCGCTTTCAATAAAATCATCTATATTTACTTTTTTATCTTTTTCATCTTTTACTATTTCTCTAGCATTTTTATCTATTTCTATTATCTCTTTTAAAATATCTTCCAAACTTTTGACCTTCTTTCTGATTTACATTTTATTTAAAATTTTATCAGCCTCTTCTTGCGTTATATATTTATATTTTATCATTTTTTTTAGAACTTGAGCTTGTCTTTGTCTTGCAAGCTCAGGGTTTTTAGTTGGTGAATATACAGATGGTGCATTTGGAATTCCCGCAAGTAGTGTACATTCATAAAAATTCATTTCATCAATTTCTTTATCAAAATATCCATGTACAGCATCATATACAGAATAATACCCATCTCCAAAATACATTGTATTTACATACAATTCAAAAATTTCTTCTTTACTACATTCTTTTTCATATTCAAATGCCATAAATATTTCTGCTATTTTTCTTGTAAATTCTTTTTTTTGTGTAAAATATGTATTTTTAGCCAATTGCTGAGTTATAGTACTTCCACCTTCAACTAGTTCTCTTTCCTGTATATCTTTTATTACTGCTCTTGATATCGATATTAAATCAATTCCATTATGTTCAAAATATCTTCTGTCTTCAACTGCTATAACAGCATTTATATAATCCTGTGGCAGTTCTTCATATGTTGTATAATGATCTTTTTCTTTTTTAATTTCTTCTATTTTTTCTGCTATACTAGTTTCATCTATTGCCTCTTTATATAAAGAATATCCACTATATGTAAATATTCCTACAATTGTAACTAGTGCTATTAAAATTATTGTTATTACAAATATAAAAAATTTCTTCATCTGTTCTCCTATTAGTATTTTATTATTCTATATATTTATTCTTTTAAATTTCGTTCTATCTTTATTTACTTAGAATTTACATTTAATAGAAAAGCATTACAGCCTTCTAATATGTCTTCATATGTTTTATCAAAATTTCCTGTATACCAAGGATCTGCTATATCTCTTGGATTTTCTGAAAAATCTAAGAGCCTGTATACTTTATTTTCTGGGTCATTTCCAATTATTCTCATAATATTTATTACATTACTTTGTTCCATTCCTATAATATAATCATACTTTTCATAATCTGATGATTTTAATTTTGTTGCTACTCTATTTTCTATAGGAATATTTAATGAATTTAGTTTTTTTACTGTACCATAATGTACTCCATTTCCTATTTCTTCAGAACTTGTTGCTGCTGATGCTATATAAAATTTATCTTCTAAATTTTGCTTTCTTACCAAGTCTTTTAATACAAATTCCGCCATAGGTGAACGACATATATTTCCTAAACATACAAACATTACTTTTGTCATTTTATTTTCTCCTATTTTTTCTATATATATTTTATCACAAAAGTTTTCATTTTCAAGGAAATTAAAAAAATGTAAATAAATACTATAAAAGTGATAATATATAAATAGCAAGCCCTCACAGTTGTAACTGTATGGCTTGCTATTTATATAGGTTAGAGTAGTACAAGTCTATTTTTTATAATTTTCAATATTATTTTCTATTGACTTGTTAGGCATAGCTCATTTTTTTCATTTCTTCATATCTTTTTATTTTAGCAGTAGTTGTTTTAATAAAATCTTCTTTTGTTATAACCATATTTTTGATATATTTATAAGTTGGTAAACTTTTATTCAATTCCTTAATCTTATCCCATAAAATCTTATTTATATCTTTTTCATCTGCCTTTGGATAGTTTGTTTTAATATAATCTTCATCATATTGAAGTTTCACAGATAAAACTACATCTCCTTCTTTAGGCATTCCAAATATCATAGATTCTTTTACTAAAGGGATTTTATTTACTAATTTTTCTAACTCTTCTGGATAAACATTTTTACCATTTTTAAGTACAATTACATTTTTCTTTCTACCTGTTATAAAAATAAATCCTTCTTTATCTATATATGCTAAGTCTCCTGTTAAAAGCCACCCATCTCTAAATGTTTCTCTATTTGCTTCTTCATTTTCATAGTAGCCTTTCATTACATTTGGTCCTTTTACAGCAAGTTCTCCTATTCCTAATTTATTTTTATCAAAAAGCTTTACTTCAATACCTTTTAGAGGAAAACCTATCGAACCTTTTTTTCCATATCTCATATTTTCTGCTGCTACAACTGGTGCTGCTTCTGTTAATCCGTATCCTTGGATTATTTTTATTCCCATCTCATTAAATGCTTTCCATACATCTTTATCTAATCCAGCTGCACCACTTATTATAAGTCTTAATTTTCCACCTAACTGATCTATTATTGGTTTAAATATTTTTCTTTTTTGGCTAGGTACTAAATTTGTTAACTTTCTTGCTATACTAATTGTTTTTGCTTTTCCTTGTTTTTTTATTTCTTTAACTATTTTTTTATACATAGATTCTATAAGAAGTGGTACTCCTATAAAAACTGATACTCCATATTCTTTCAAGTTTTGTGATATATATCTTAATCCATCTGGAAATGCTGTTGCTGCACCATAACTTAATATATACAAAAATCCTGTTGAGCCAAATGTATGATGAAATGGTAAAAAAGCTAAATTAACATCTGTCTCTCTAAAATCCTCTGTTGCATGCATTGCTGATATATCAAAAGCTATATTTCTATGTGATAATTCTACAATTTTAGATTCACTACTTGTTCCTGATGTAAAACATAATTCACTAGTTTTTTCAGAATCAATTTCTGCATTTTCAAATTCTTTATTTCCTGATAATCGTAAATTTCTTCCTAATTCTGATATTGCTCCCATAGATTTATATTTATAGTTTTCTTCCATACAAATATATTCTTTTATATTTATATCTTTTTTATCTTTTATTTTTGAAATTACTTCTTCCATTCCATTATCAAATATTATTGCTTCTGGATTAGTTCTTTTTATACTGTTTTCTATTTCTATTTCTGTTAGACCTTTATCTAAAGGAACTGCTACCATATTTCCTAGTAAAACTGCTGTAAAACTTACTGCCCATTCATATCTATTTTTAGATATTATTGCAATTCTTTTGTTTTGCATATTTAAATTATATAGCCCAGATCCGAAATTGTTTACATCTTCTAGAAAATCAGCAAATGTCTTATTTGTATATGTTGTTTCATTATTTATTTTATTTTTTAAAATAAATGCAGTATTATTAGCATACTTTCCTACTGAATCATATACAATTTCCTTTATATTATTAAAATCTGGATATTCAAAAAAGTATTCATCTCTCTTTTTTTTCATTTTTATCACCTTTTTATCTAGTTTTCAATACTATTATATATTATATGCAAGTTTAAGTCAATTATTTTATTATTTTTCCCAAGTTTTAATAAATAATTCCAAATAAAGTAAATATTGATAAAAATTTAAATTAAATTATCTTGTAAAATCTAATTAAATATAATATATTATAATTACATTATATTTTGAAAGGATTTTAAAAATATGGAAGATATTGAAATGTTAAAAGGAATTTTAAATAGTTATCCATATCCTATTGTTTTTGTGGATAATGAATACATTATTAGATTTATGAACAAAAATGCAAAATATCATTATTATGAAGAAAGAGGATACAAAAACCTAATCGGAAAAAGTTTATTTGCTTGCCATTCTAGCGAAAAATCAATTGAAAGAATAAAACAAGGATATGAAGGTATAAAAAGAAATGGAAAAGAAGTTTTTGTTTGTGTAACATCTAGAAATCAAAGAGTATATATGCAAGGTGTAAAAAACGAAAATGGCGAATGGATAGGTTTTATAGAGAGATTTGAGCTTAACTTACAAATGTAAAAAATTAACAGCTAATATATGAATTTATATATTAGCTGTTATTTTATTCTTTATTTTTCTTATTCAAATTACTTATTTGAGACGCAATATATTTGCTGCCAATTGAGACTATTTCCATAAATAGGGCTTGATCTGAAAATAGTTCATCATCTGTTGCATTTTTTAAACTAAACTTCTTTCCAATAGCTATAACTGTATTGAAAACAGAATCATATAAATCACTAAAAAAGTTTAGTGTTTCCTCTATTGAACTTCTTTTTACTCTTAATTCTATTAAATCTTTTATATCTGATATTGGTAATGATTGCTTTAATGTACAAATTATAATCAAATATGCTATATGTTCTCTTGAATATCTTTTCTTTACTGGTGCAGGCATGATTCCCAATTTTACATAGTTATTTATCATTGAATTTGTAATTATTTTAGTGCTTTCATCTACCTTATGAAAAGATAAATATTTTTCCATTAATGCTACTACTTGATCCATATACAAATCAATTTCTGGAAGTTCATCCCAATAAGGTAATTTATGTTTTACTATTTTAAAATAATCTTCAAATTTCTTTTCTTTTTTTTCGTTTTTTGCCACTATTCATCCCTCTTTATTTTTAATATATATTATAATAACATAATTTGCTTTAAATTTCAATAATCATAAGCACATCACTTATAAAATAACTCTTGTTACATAAGTCACTTTACTTGTGATGTGCTTTTTTTAACTTCTATATTATTTACTTTATGAAGTTTCTCTTATCTTTACGTTTTTTATGTATTATCCATATAACTATATTAATTACTATTAC
>CANEMG010000108.1 GCA_947428535.1 uncultured Clostridium sp.
TTATAGCTATATTCATAGTATGTACAATTTGTTTAAATTCACATACAGTTTGGGCCACATCTACAACAATTACAATAGCATCCTCATCTGAAGGTTCAGGAGATAGCTTACTAACGCAGATGCAGGGAGATATAGATGAATTCAAAAAGGCGGGACAAGGTAAAAGCGATTTTAAAGTTGGTGATGTTACTAAAAACTTTGTAAGTCTTGCACAAATATTAACAATGATTGGTGCAGGTGTTATGGTAGCAGTAACAACATATATGGGTATAAAATATTTAACTAGCGGACCAGAGACACAAGCTAAATTAAAAACACAATTAGTTGGAGTCCTAGTCGCAGGGTTAGTAATATTTGGAGCCTACTTCATCTGGAAAACAGTTATAAATATAGTATCTACTTTTTAAGGAGGATTTTTAATGGGAACTTATCCAATACCTCGTAATTATAGGGGAGAATCAAGAATTTTATATATTTTTACAATGAAATCTTTAATAACAACAGCTGTTGGAGCAATGGTTGGATCATTATTTTTTCTATTATTTAGGATGCTTGGTATGACTTTAGTAGGAATAATAATCACAGCTTTTTTTGCACTTATAGGATTTGCAATTGGTGCAATAAAAATTCCTACAGTAGTTGCTTTTCCAATAACAAAAAAAATTGGCGGAGAACCAATAGGAGAAATTATTTTAAGATATATAAAGTTTAAGAAAAATAGAAAAATGTACGTGTACAAAGGAGGAAAGAAAGATGGGGAGTAGTATAATACCTTTACTTCAATTTGGAATTTATTTTATTATTGCAATAATGGTTGCGTTAGTATTTGTATATATATATTTAATGAAGCCAAAAACAGAAAAAAATGAAAGACATGAATCTGATGAGACTATAGAAGATAGCAAAGGTAACGAAAGAAGAATTGACCAAGATTATGGAAGATTTGTGGGAAATTTAACAAGAGAGTCAGTTTTCGAATTTATGGAATTTGAAGAAATTGTAGATAATATGATTGTAAGAAAAAATGGCAGTCAATATATTATGATTTTGCAATGTAATGGTGTTAACTATGACCTAATGTCTGAACAAGAAAAAATATCTGTTGAAGAAGGTTTTGTTCAATTCTTAAATACATTAAGATTTCCAATCCAATTATATATTCAAAGTAGAACTTTAAATTTAAGAGAAATTATAGACGAATACAAAGGAAGAATAGATAATTTAACAATAGAAATAGATAAAATTGAGGCTAAAATAGCACAAGCAAAAACAATGGGAAATAAAGCTTTAAGAGAAAAGCTAGAATTCGAAAAGAGAAGAAAAATAAATATTTTAGAGTATGGTGTTAGTATTACAGACTATGTTGAAAAATTAAGTTCTAACAAAAATGTATTACAACAAAGAACATATGTAGTTGTTTCATACTATTCTGCTGAGATTGGTGGAGGACTTGAAAAATATTCAAAAGAAGAAATATATAATATGTGTTTTGCAGAATTATATACAAGATGTCAAAATATAGCTAGTGCACTTGGAAATTCTCAAATTACATGTTCTATATTAGACTCAGAGGAATTAGCTGAATTGCTTTATATTGCTTATAACAGGGATGAAGCAGAATTATTACAATTATCAAAGTCTTTAGATGCTCAATATGATTCTTTATATAGCACAGGAAAAGATGTAATTAAAAAGAAACAAGAAAAATTAGATCAGGAAATAAATATAGCAGCAATAGATATGGCAACAGATAGTATTTTAAAAGCAGATAGAAAGAAACAAATAGAAGAACTAGAATTCGCAATAAATAAAGAAGAAAAAATAAAACAAAAAGCAAATGAATTACTGGATACATATGAAAATCAATTAGACCCTAGGGTTTTTAAATTAGCAAAAGAAGAAATAAAAAATAATGGTAGTAAAAATGAAACTCCTCAAATTGAAGAAGCAAAAACACCAGTAAATACTACAAGAAAAAAAGTAGTAAAGAGAAGAAGAAGAGAAGACTAAAGAAGGAGGAGAAAAAATGTTTAAAAATAGAAAAGAAGATTATTCAACTAATGAAATCGAAAGTATAAAAAAAGAGGAAGTTAGTGTTTTTAAGAAAAATGAAAAAAATATTAAGAGCTTAATTGCTCCAGGTGGAATAGATGCAAGTTATACAAATCATATAGAAATTGCATCATCAAAAACAAGATATGCTAGAAGTATGATTGTAGCGAATTTACCTAGAATGTGTACTTTTCCAGAGTTTTTAAGAGGAATGTATACTTTTGGAGATATAAATGTATCTGTTTTTATAAATCCAGTTAGTGAAGCAATATCACAGACAGACTTAAATAGAACAATAAATGAACTAGAATCTGAAAGAATTGTTGCATTAGATAGAGGAGATATTAACAGAGAAAGAATTATAGCTCAAAAAAGAATGGAAGCAGAGGAGCTTCGTGATTCTATTGCAGCTGGATTTAACAAATTATTTGATTCATCAATTATAGCAACAATATTTGCTTATAGTATGGATGAGCTTGAAAAATATACAGAATTATTATCAAGTGAAATGTCAAAAAATCTTATAGATATAAAACCAGCTTGGGCTATGCAAGATGAAGCATTTAGAAGCAATATGCCATATGCTGATAATAAAATATCAAAATCACATACATTTGATAGAAGAGCTATGTCAACTGTATTCCCATTCTTTACATCAGAAGTTGGACATGAAAATGGTATACCTCTAGGATTTAATAAACAAACAGGATTACCAATATTATATGATAATTTTAGTTCAAAATTAACAAATTATAATATGGTTATTTTTGGTAAATCTGGTGCTGGTAAATCTGTTACAATAAAGACAATAACAGCTAGATCAGCAGTTTTAATGGGAATTGAAAGTTTAGCACTTGATGCTGAAGGTGAGTATGGCGTTGTTGCTGAAGCATTAGGTGGAGTAAATGTTACATTAAGTCCTAACTCAAAAACAGTTATAAACTTGTTTGATATAGAACCAGAGACTGTAAAAGATGAAATAACAGGAAAAGAAAGAACAGTTTTAAGTGTAGAAAATAAAGTAGAAGATGTAACAAATGGTTTACTTACAATGGCAAGAGGTAGTACAAGAAGTCAAGAAGTAAATGAGCTTACAAAACAAATTATTTCTGAAGCAGTAGCAGAAGAATATGCTGCTTTAGGTATTACAAACAATATAGAAAGTTTATATACAAGGGATGAAAAAGGTGGTCAAGTAAATATTGCTGAGAATTATTTAGGAAGAACTAAAAAAGAAATGCCAACAATTGGTTCTTGGTTTAAGAGAATTCAAAGAAAGGCAGAAGAAAATGAAAACCCTGATTACCGTTTCCATTATAGTTATTTAGTAAAAGTTATGAAACAATATGTTAGAGAATATCAAGGACAAATGGCTTATTTTGATGGACAATCAACATTTGAATTATTAGATGGTGTTCCTTTCATAAATATAGATATTTCTCAACTAGAAGAAAGATTTGCTAGACCTTTAGCTCAACAAATAATGCTTTCTTGGGTATGGGAAAAATATGTTAAGAAAAATAGTGAAGATAAATCAAAGGCTGCTAAAAAAAGAGTTTTAGTTGATGAGGCATGGATGTTACTTCCATATCCTGAGGCTGTTGATTTCTTAAATACAATGGCAAGACGTGCTAGAAAAAGAAATGTTTCTTTAGCAGTTATATCACAAAAATTCCAAGATTTTTATGAAAAACAAGAAGTTCAAGCAGTTTTAACTTCTTCAGATACAAAATTGTTTTTAGCACAAGATAAATCAGAAATACAATATTTAAAAGAAGTGTTTAAACTAAGTGAGGGTGAAGCTGGATTTTTAATTACATGTAATAGAGGTGAAGGATTACTTAAAGTTGGTGGAGATTCTGCTATTCTGGCAATTCAGCCAACTAAGAAAGAGTTTGAATTTGTTGAAACAAACTTAAATAAACAAGTAGCTTTAGAAAAAGCAAGAAAACAAACAGAAGGATAAAAGAGGAAAATATATGAAAAAACTTTTAAGTATAACATTACTTATACTATTAATGTTTAATTTCATATTTTGTAACAATGCTTACGCAGATGATCCAGATTTTGGTGAAGGAAAGGCCAAAGATATTCTAGCAGGTGAGTCAGCTTCAGGGTCAAAAACAGTTACAGCAGATATAATTGAAGAAGGTGAAACTTCTCAAACTCAAGATAGTCCAACCAAAATTACAACATCTGCTATTAGTTATGGAACATCAATTATAGGTGTTATTACAGGAGTTATAGCAAGAATTATAAATATAGTTGTACTCCAATTAGATATTCTAATGTCACATTTAACATATACAACAGAAAATAATGAATTAAGATATTGGATTACAATTGAAAGATTGGTATTTAATAGGGTTCCTTTAGTAAATATAAATTACTTTAATACATATGAAACAGAGGGAACTTATAAAGTTGGAGATTTAGAGCTTGAACATAATCAAAGTAATGCAGAAGTAAAAAAATCTATATCAGGTGTTTTTTATATATGTAGATTTATAGCTATGGCACTTGGTTTAGTAGTACTAATTTATATAGGTATAAGAATGGCTATATCAACTGTTGCATCAGAGCAAGCAAAATATAAAAAGATGTTATATAGTTGGGTAGAAAGCTTTTT
>CANEMG010000109.1 GCA_947428535.1 uncultured Clostridium sp.
AGAATTTTAGTAGGATTATGGATAATATATAGTGCAATTATGAGATTGAGTTTATCATTAAAATTAAAAACATTAGGAACAGATGCTTGGGGATATAGTTTAGCTATTGCAATAGTAATGTTAATATGTGGTATATACGTAATAACAACAAACATAATAATGGTAACAATTGGAATAGCAATACTTGTGTATTCAATTTTAGATATTATTGAAAATGTAATATTTTTATCAAATATAAAAGATATCGAAAATTAAATTTATATAAAATATAGTATAGACAAAAGTCGATTTTTTGTATAAAATGTAGATATTAATTTTAGCGTGAAAGGATTTACAAATGGAAAATAGTACAATAGATAAAGAAAGAGTAGTACGAAGAAATAGAAAATCAAGAATTGAAGAAGAAAATAAAAAAACTAGAGCTCAAATAAAAACAAAAAGAAATGGAAAGAAAAATTCAAAAAGAAAAGTAATAACAAATATTTTTTCAGTATTATTTGCATTAGGAACAATAGGAATAATAGTAGTATTGTTTTTATTATATGGACCATATTCAGCATTTAGAGAATGGTTAGTTACTACAGCAATGACAACAATGACACACCAATATTTTGCAACATGGTTTTATGATGAAGAAACAATAAAATACATATTAGATAAAAATAAAATAGTAGAAATAGATGAAACAACAGATGCTAATGCAATAAATTTTGGATATGCTAATAAAGATAGCTACGAAAATGAATATGAAAGAGAAATTTTAGAAAGAGATCCAAAAAATAATGATTATAAAATAATTGAAATCTCTGGAAAAAAGTATGATGGATATTTAGTAGCAGTATATGATGCTTCAAGAATAAAGACAGTAGTAACAGAAAATCTTGGTAAATCAGGGCAATATTTAACAACAATGGCAAAAAATAATGATGCATTAATTGCTATAAATGGAGGAGGATTTAATGATCCGAACTTTAATAGCACAGGAGGACAACCATTAGGAATTACTGTATGTGATGGAGTATACAAAACAACAGATTCATATAGTGGAGCAGGAGGAATCATAGGATTTACAGAAGAAGATAAATTAGTATTAGGAAAAATGAGTTTATCAGAAGCTAAAAAGCAAGGAATAAGAGATGCTGTTACATTCGGACCATTTTTAATAGTAAATGGAAAAGCATCATCAGTAGTAGGCAATGGTGGTTGGGGAACAGCACCAAGGACAGCCATAGGACAAAGAAGAGATGGAGTAGTATTGTTCTTAATATTAGATGGAAGAACAGCAGCTAAACCAGGAGCAGATATGGATGACTTAATAGAAGTTATGCAAAGATATGGCGCATATAATGCAGCAAATCTAGATGGTGGAACCTCAAGTGTTTTAGTTGTAAATGATACAATAGTAAATGATCCGATAGATAGTACAGGAGCACATAAAACACGACCTATTTCAACAGGATTTATATTAACTAAAGATGATAGTGATGATAGTGATCATAATCTTGTAGAAGAAAAATTAAAATAGTATATATAAACAGCTTGATTTTAAAGCGAATATTGCTGAAAAATCAGGTTGTTTTGTTTTTTATAACTTTTTAAATAGACAACAAAAAGAAAACTATTAGTAAATCAATAAAAAGCAAAAAATATATTGATTTATGAATTTTTTTACAATATAATAATAACGAAATTATAAGAAAATGAGGGAACAAATGCCAGATTTTGAAATTTTTAAAGGAAACACTCAAAAATTGTTAAAAAATTTTAGACATGACAATATAATTCTTGTATATTTTATATTACTAGCAATTGTAATGGGAATAGTATTAGCATCTAGTATTATGTTTTACATAAATCAGCAAAGTAGTGAAGTAATACAATCAGGAGTTTTTATAAAGGGAATAAATGTATCTGGATTAACAAAACAAGAAGCAGTAGAACTTGTAACTAATGAAATTACAAGTCAGATGCATGACCATATAGAACTTACATACAAAAATTATAATTTTTATGTGGAAATAGAACAAATTGGTGCAAAATTTGATATTGAATCTTCGGTAGATTATGCTTACAACTTAGCCAAAACCGGAAATTTTTTTAGTGATTTAAAGCAGTATATATCTATACTTATGACTAATATAGATATAGAACCAATATTAGTTTATAATGATGAAGCATTAACATCGTATTTAGAAATTATTGAATCAAATTTACCAGATCAACTTCAGCAGTATGGATATTATATTGATGAAGATGATTTGATAATAACTAGTGGAGTTAATGGTGCAGGAATAGAAATAGATGAATTAAAACCGATGATTTTAGATGCAATTCAAGACATTAGTTATTCAAGAAGTTATATTCAAATTCCAACATATGTAAAATACCCAGACCCTATAAATGTAGATGCAATCCATGAAGATATATATAGAGAAGTGAAAAATGCATATTTTACAACAGAGCCATATGCGGTATTTGCAGATGTAGTAGGTGTAGATTTTGATGTAGATGGTGTAAAAAAGTTCATAGAAGAAAATCCAGATGTAGAAGAATATAAGATAAATTTAGATTATACTAGGCCAGAAATTACGGTAAACGATTTAGGAAAAGAAGCATTTCCAGATTTACTTGCATCATATTCAACTAAGTATGCTACAAGTAATGTAGATAGAACGACAAACTTAAAATTAGCAGCAAGCAAAATAGATGGAACAGTAGTAATGCCAGGAGAAATTTTTTCTTACAATAAAGTAGTTGGAAAGAGGACAATAGCAGCAGGTTATAAAGAAGCAGCCATATATCAAGATGGTGGTGTAACAAATGGACTAGGAGGCGGAATTTGTCAAATATCAACTACATTATATAATGCAGTAATTGCAGCAAATATGGAAATAGAAACTAGAAGAAATCATATGTTTGTACCATCTTATTCAGATCCAGGAAAAGATGCAACAGTAGTATGGGGATCAACAGATTTTAAATTCAAAAATAGAAGAGATTATCCAATAAAAATAGAAGCATCAGTAAATGGAGGAGTAGCAAAAATAAGTGTATATGGATTGTTAACAGATAATGAATATGATATTTCCATAGATACTAAAACGATAAAATCAACAGATAAAACTTTGGTAGTAGAATCATATAGGTCATACAGAAGAAATGGAGAAATTGTAAAAAGAGATAAGTTATATACAGATACATATAAAAAACATTAAAGAGGTAAGTTTTATAATAAGAATAAATAAATGGGCAAAAGAGGAATTAGAAAAAGCAGAATTTTATATAGATAAACCAGATGCTTTTAAAGGAACTTGGAAGAAAAAATTCAAAAACGACCAGCCACTACATGTAGAACTTGGATGTGGAAAAGGGTCTTTTATAGCTAATTTAGCTTCAAAGTATAGAGATATAAATTATATAGCAGTAGACATGATAGAAGCAATGCTTGGGCTTTCAAAAAGAAATATAGAAAAATCGTATAACTTTACAAATCCAGAAAATTTATTTTTAATTAGGGCAAATGTAGAGCAAATTTCAAATGTATTTGATAGTTCTGATTTGGTAGAAAGAATATATATAAATTTCTGTAATCCTTGGCCAAAAAAGAAGCATAATAAAAAAAGATTAACACACACAAGACAATTAAATTTATATAAGAGTTTTTTGATACCTGAAGGAGAAGTTTATTTTAAAACAGATTCAGATGAACTTTTTGAAGCAAGTTTAGAGTATTTTAAAGAATCTGGATTTGAAATTATTACAAAAACATATGATTTGCATAAAGAAAATGTTTTTGAGGAAAATATTGAGACAGAACATGAAAAAATGTTTTCAGAAGAAGGAATTAAGATAAAAGCTTTAATAGCAAAATTTAACATACGTTAATATAAGAATATTTTAATATTATTTTAAGGTTGTATATATAAAATTTATATAAATATTATAATAGAGGAGGAAAAGGCTTTGATAGAAGTAAAAAATGTTACTAAAAAATATGGTAATTTCTATGCAGTTAGAAATATTAATTTCGAAGTCAAAGATGGCGAAATAGTTGGTTTTTTAGGTCGTAATGGTGCTGGAAAATCTACAACTATGAATATGATTACAGGTTTTATTGAACCAACTGAAGGTGAGATTATTGTAGATGGATACAATATTGATCGTAAACCTAAAAAAGTAAAAAAACAAATTGGATATATGCCAGAAGGAACACCCTTATATTCAGATTTAACAGTAAAAGAATTTGTAGCTTATATGGCAGAATTAAAATTATTACCTAAAAGTGAAAGAAAATCAGCTATAAAAAAAGCTATTGAAGATACTGGATTAGAGAAAGTTCAAAACAATTTAACAAAAAACTTGTCAAGAGGTTATAAACAAAGAGTTAGTATGGCAGGAGCAATAGTTGGAAACCCTAAAATACTTATTTTAGATGAACCAACAGTTGGATTAGATCCTAAACAAGTTATAGAAATAAGAGAACTTATTAAATCTTTTAGAAAAGATCATACTGTTTTAATTAGTTCACATATACTTTCAGAAATAAGTCAACTTTGTGAAAAAGTAATAATTATAGATAAAGGGGAAATTGTTGCTGTAGATACAACTGAACATATAGAAAACAATAC
>CANEMG010000110.1 GCA_947428535.1 uncultured Clostridium sp.
ATTTTTTCTAAAGTAAAAGAACCTAAATATGGTAGAATTCGAGTTTCTAGCATTCTTACATATCTTTTATATGTTGAAGGTGCTAATTCTTTTTCACCATAATTTATTTGCCACACATGAAAGAACTCTTCAAATGTTATAGGCTTTCCTTCTGGAATAAGTCCATGATTTGCTTCAGTTACAAATTCAGCTAATGCTATTTCTGCATCTTTGCGAGAACCATGAATTGTTTTTGTTCTTTTAGCTCGAGAACCATCTAAATTTTTACCAGTTGATACTATTAACCTGTAAGTATTTTCACCTCTTTTTTCAATACTCCCAGCCATTGCCTTTTTCACCTCCTTTCAGGTTAGTTCCAGTATGCTATAGTGTTATACGGATTAAGAAAATATAAAAATCATAGCTTTAACATTTTCTAAAACCTCCTTTCGGCATACCTATGGGTGGGAGAGGATATGTATATATTTATTTAAATATCTTTTTCATCATATTTATCAAATTTATCAATACTTTTCTTCATCCATTCGTTTAATTCACTTTCAGTTGTTTTTCCTTGTTTATATTTTTTTAAGTTTTGTTGAGAAGACTGTTTCCATTGTGCAAAATATTTTGCTTTTTCGCTATAAGGATTTATTTTTCCTCTTTGAATTTGCATTAATATTCTTTGATATGTTTTCTTGTATAATTTATAAGCTTCTATATCTCCAATACTTTTTTTAAATGTTTCAGCAGCACCTATAACCCTACAAGACTTTTCGTTATTATAGTAAACAATATCACAATATATTTCAGATTCCTTTGAAGTAGGAATAAAGTATTTGCCACAATTTTGACATTTTTTAATAGTAACATATGTATTCATTGCAATTTCATTTAAAGAAACAAATATCATATTAGATAAGTATGATGAGTGATAGATGTGACTTGTTTTATAGCTTAGTTTTCCATCTTTGATACTCTTTCTAATTTTACTCGGATTTGCTAGGTTTGGACTTAATCCATCTGTTCCATTAACGAATAAGGTATTAAAATATATATTTGTTTGCCTAGTATAATTGTATAAATCATTTCTTAAAGCATATGATAGAAACTTAATATGAGATAGTTCGTCTTTATAAGAATCGGAATTATCTAAATTATATACAAAGTTAATACACTCTTTAATTTTCTCTTGTAATTCTATAATCCTTTCTTTTGATTGCTCAAAAATTTCAGTATAATATTTAAAAAATTCATTAGGAATTTCACATGCTTTTGCTTTGGATATGTCATTTACATATTCTTTTAATAATTCAATTCCATAAAAACCAAAGAAAGTATTATAAGATGTTAGAGAATTTGAAAAGTCAGCATTTAAGAATCTAATTAGAAACATACCATATTTTTCTTCTAATGGATGAAAATAGTCTCTTTTAACTAAAGTACACTTGGTGTTAGGAAATTTATATGAAGTATGTTCTAATAATATTTCTTTATATGTATTATTTATCTTTTTATTAAATGTTAAATTACAATTCATTAAAGGTGTTACATAGAACTCCTTTTTTTCTTTTTTATTAAACCATATGGCGAAACCATTATCAGTTGGCATTTCGGGGTTTTTAAACATTAATTGACAACTCCTTAGTATATTTTGTGAGAAATTTAAAATATATTTTATGAATTTTCTTGACTTTTTATAAAAAGCTATATATAATGTGCTTGTAAAAAATAAAAAATATCTAATGTGAATTTCTCACAATACTATTTTACAATAAATAAAATCAAAAATCAATAGATATCACAATTTTTTACAAAAGTTTTCAACTTATTATAATAAATAAGAATTTAAGGAGAAGGGAGGTAGTCTATAAGTGGTACAGAAAGTAAAAAGAACAACATTAACAATGAAAGAAGCAGCTGACTATTTAGGAATATCCTATTGGCTCATTAATCAATTAGCAAAAAGAAAACAAATTCCTTGTTCTAAAGTCGGTGGAAAGTATCTATTTAGAGTGAAAGTATTAGATGAATACTTAACACAAAAAGAAGAAGCATCGGTACAATAGGAAGGAGGTAGGAAGATGGTACAAGTCCAGTGGTTAAAAGTTTATACAGACATTTTTGATAATGAAAAAATGAAGAAATTACTCAGAAATAGAAATGGGGACACTTATTTTAGAGTATGGATTCAACTTTTAACATTAGCAGCAAAAAGTAATCAACATGGAGCTATCTTACTTGGAGAAAATATTCCAATGTCAAAAGAAGATCTAGCTAAGGTTATGCACAAAACTTTGAATAAATTGGAAAAAATTATACAAGACTTATACGAACTTGATATGATTATCATCGAAAAAGAAACAATTTGTATAAAAAATTGGAATATGTACCAAAGTGCTGATGAGTTAGAAAAGCTCCGAGAGTCAAACAGAAGAAGACAACAGAAATATAGAAATAAACAGAAAGATAGTAACGTTATAGTAACATCAAGTAACACTGAAGATAAGAATAGAGAAGAAAAAAATAAGAATAGACAAGATATAAGTAATTTAGAAAATGAAAGTGGTTTTAAAGAGTAAAGAAGTAATTAATTTGAAAAAGAAAATTAGAATGGAAGGAGGAAATATGGTTCAGACAACAATTTTAAATAAAGTAAATTGCAAATTTTGTGGTAAAGAGCTAGAACAAAAAGAATTATTATTTCAATTAAACGATAGGCAATTTTCAATAGAAGGACAAACTGAAAGATGTGATTGTCAAGAATCTAAAATATACTGGAAAAAGATTGAATATGAAAAAAATCAAAAAGAAATGTTTGCTGAAACACAAAGAAAAAACGATGTAATAAATAAATTATATAATAATAGTAAAATGAATATTAGATTAAAATCATATAATTTTAATAATTATAAAGTTACATTTGAAAATAAAAAAGCTCTTAATAAAGCAAAAGAATATGCAGATAATTATATTAAAAAAATAGAAAAAGGTAGCCTGTTTATAACAGGTGGAGTTGGAACTGGTAAAACACATTTAGCAGCAAGTATTGCCAATGAATTAATAAGAAATGAAATACCAGTTGTATTCGGAACATTAATAAATTTGTTAAATGATATTAAAGATAGTTATAGTTCAGATGGTGAAAAAGAAGGATATATTATTGAAAGATATTCCAAAGTAAATATGTTAATAATAGATGATTTAGGAAAAGAAAGACCAAGTGAATGGACACTAGAAAAGTTATTTACAATTATAAATAATCGTTACGAAAATAACTTACCAGTAATAATAACTACAAATTATAATCGAGATAAATTAAGAGAAAGACTTTCAAATAATAAGAATTATGAGATTGCAGATTCAATAATATCAAGGTTATATGAGATGTGTAAAGGTATTGCTATTTATGGAAATGATAAAAGAAAAGAGTTAGTATAAGTCCGCAAAACTAAAAATACTAACCCCAATATTTATAAATATATTTTAATATAAAAGCTAAAAAAAGTAAATAGAAATGACTAGAAAAGTACTTGGATTTTAACCAAAAAAGTCCAAGTATTTTTCAAAATAGAGAATATATTTAATGAAAATAAGTACCAATTTAGGTACATATATTAGTAAATAATTGTATTAGCAAGCAATGAATTTCGTCAGCTCGAAATTCTATATGGGGAAAATTCCCCAATCCCCTTTTTTATATGAAAGTGAGGTGAAAATTAGAATGGCGACAACTAGTTTATGGAAGGTAGAAAGTAGAATAGATCATGTTGTAGATTATGCTACTGATAAAGATAAAACTAAAAATAAATATTATAATCAATTTAATAATTTTTCTAGTGTAAGAGATTTACTTTCGTATGCTACTAATCCAGATAAAACTGAAAAACAATTTTTTACAACAGGGATCAATTGCAAAGTAGAAGATGCTGTTAAGCAAATGGAATTAGTAAAAACATTATATGGAAAAGAAGATGGAATACTTGCTTTTCATGGTTATCAATCTTTTTCTGAAGGAGAAGTTACTCCAGAAGTTGCTCATGAAATAGGAGTTAGACTTGCTGAAGAAATGTGGGGAGATAGATTTCAAGTTGTAGTATCAACTCATTTAAATACAGAGCATGTCCATAATCACTTTGTAGTAAATTCAGTTTCATTTAAAGATGGACTAAAATACTATAGTGATTTAACTAATACAGCTTTATTAAGAAAAACATCAGATGATTTATGTGATGAATATGGATTAAGAGTGCTAGAAGAAAAGACATGTAAATCTGGAATCAATTTTGAAAATTTTTATAAAAAATCTATTAGAGATTCAGATTATTATAAATTTGCAAAAGCGGATTTAGACTATGCAATAAAACATTCTTATACTCAAAAAGAATTCCATCAGTATTTATCATCAATGGGATATAGTTATTATTATAGAGCAAATAAATTATGTATAAGGAGAGAACCATATAAAAGAAATATCAGAGTTGAAAGAGCTTTTGGAGAAGAATATTCTGTAGAAAACATTAGACAAAGAATAATAGCAAATGATTTTATTCCAAAAGAGAAAATAATTCCATATAAAAGAACCACTTTGAAGTTTTATGGAAGGACAAGCATTTTTAAAAAGGCAT
>CANEMG010000111.1 GCA_947428535.1 uncultured Clostridium sp.
GTTATTGTTTACATCATATATATCTTGTCCTTTGTAAAAATATGTGCTTCCATTTTCATTTGATGCATACAATTCTATTTGTTTTGTTGTTGTTGCTATTCTTGGATCTGGTGATAAATCTGCATCTATTGTTATTATATAACTTTGTGGTGTATTATTTTTTGTTACTATCTTTATAAAATATTGTTCATTTTCTTCTATTATCTCATAACTTTCTAAAGTTACATTACTATTATTTATTGTTACACCGTTTAAGTTTACATCTACTATCTCTTCTGGTAATTTTACTAAAAATGATCCATTTTGCCATTTCACTTGATTATATGATTCTACTGTTTGTGTTTGTATTTTTATCAAGCCATTTTTCTCTGTTCCTTGTGTTGATATTGTATTTTTACTTATACTTATATTTGCTACTGATATTGGTGCTTCATAATTTGCTGTATGTGTTACTGTACTTACTTCTTCATTTGCTATATATCCTGATAATGTTGATTTTATATATTGTAACCCTTCAAATTGTTCTAAATCATATTTGTTTGTTATTTTCTCATCATCTATCTCTTTTACGTTATACACATAAAAATATGATTCGTTTTTCATTATTTGGCTAGTTTCTACTCTTATATGTTTTACTGGTAAACTATATTTATATGGATTTTCTGATTTATAATTATCCCAATTATCTTTTGTGAATGTTACTAATAAGTTTCCTGTTTCTTCATCATATACTTTGATCCATCCTTCTTCTCCTAGGAATGTATCTGCATTACCAAAATAGATTCCTACATTTGATACTAATTCTTTCATACTTTCAGTTGTACTGTCTGTTTTTATAAATGTATCTGATGTTACAAGCTCTGTAGTTTTATTTTCTTTCATTGTAATTCCATCTAATTTAGCATTTGTTCCAATATATCCCTTCCACATTACTGTGTATGTATCATCTTTTTCTGTTTCACTTTCTCCATTATATATTCTAAGTGGTTTTTGTTTTGATACTACATATCTTCTTGTTGGCTCATATATGTATTTTCCTACTTGTACTTCAAAGCTTGAACTATGTGTTTGTGCTACATATTTTTGATAATTTACTAATATTGTTGAGCTTGCTATATTTGTTTTATATGGATTTGTAAATTCTATGCTTGAGTTATTGAATCCTTCATAGTATGTTTTTACTGGTACCTTTATGCTCATTCCTTCTGTTCCCAAACTTTGGTATGCTTCTATTGGATATACTGCTTTTATTCCATAACTATTACTTCTACTTATTCCATTTATTACTCTTCCATCTTCTCCTACAACTGCTACTCTGTCTATTGTAAATACTCTTGTATTTTCATCATAAGTAAATTCTCCATTACTTCCTGTATATACTACTTCTAATGGTGCATATCCGTTTATTTCTGGCATTTCTCCTTCTATATGGTTTGTTTTTAATATTAATTTTTCTTCTGTTTCTTCTGTTTTTACTGAAAAGTTTAATGTCACTGTTCTTTCTTCTTCATTTACTGCATTTTCTATGTTTCCTGTTGGATTGTATGTATTAATTATTGCTTTTGCTTTTCCATACCAATCTATATTAAATTCTACTTGCTTTTCTATCTGTGTTTCTGTTCCATCTTCTCCTACATATGTTCCTGTTAAGGTTACACTGTTTACTTTACTATAGTTATTTACATTGTTTCCTATTGCTTCTGATACTTTCGAACTATATGAATAATCTCCAGAACGTACTATTCCTGTTATTAACTTTTGTGTTCCGTTATTTAATGTATTAAATTCTATTATTTTTACATTATTGCCTATGTAATTGTCTTTTAATTCTTGGTCTTTTGGAAGTGAAGTTTGTAAATAGAAATTATCGCTGTTCATTGTTATTTTCGCATCTTTTAAGCATCCCGCTGTTTGTACATTTAGTTCCATATACAGTGTATCTTCTTTTCCTATTTCCTTACAAGTTCCTCTTATACTTTCTGCATATCCATCTCCATTTAAATCACGTAAAAAGAAAGCATTGAATTTTACATTATCTGTTCCTTCTACTGCTTCTTCTCCTTCTTCTACTTCTGCATAAGTCATTGCTCTTGCAAATTCACTACTTATAGTATCAATGTTTATTTCTCTTTTTCCATTAATAATTAAGTCTATTACTGTTAGCACTATAAATGCAAATAACATCAAAACTATTAATAACTTTCTTAAATCTAAATTGCTCTTAAACTTATTATCCATTTCTTCCCCCAAGATAAAAAATTATTTTCTTAAACTACATTCTTAATTAAAATATAATTGTTTAATAGTATTATACTTTCTTTAAAACCATAAAATAAATAACAGTTATCTTACAAAATCTGGTTTTTTTAAAACTTTTATTACGGAATTAATTTTAATCCTTTTTTATCTTTTTAATTACTTTAATGTTAAATTCTTTCCGTTATGTTACAAAAAACTTATAAAAATTTACGGATATTGCCGTTTTGGAACACTAATATGCAAAAAAAGCATTGGATAAACTCCAATACTTTTTTATATATCAAATATTCTTTTAGCATTTTCATATGTTGCTTTTGCAACCTCTTCTATTGGTATCCCTTTTACTTCTGCAATCTTCTTTGCAACTAGCTTAACATTCATAGAATTATTTCTTGTCCCTCTCAATGGCTCTGGACTAAGATACGGTGAATCTGTTTCAATAAGTATTTTATCCATTGGAACTAATGAAACTGGTCCTTCAGATTTTGCATTTTTAAATGTTACATTTCCACTAAAAGATATATAAAAACCTAATTTAAGACCTTCCTTTATAAGTTCCTGATTTAAAGGACAACAATGAAATATACCTTTTCTTTTAACTGGATTATTTCTTAAAATTTCTATTGTGTCTACTGTTGCATCTCTTGTATGAATAACAATCGGCTTGTTAAGTCTATTTGCTAAATTTATTTGGTCTATAAATAATTGCTTTTGACTATCTTTATTTTCTTTTTCCCAATAATAGTCTAAACCTATTTCTCCTATTGCAACTATCTTTTCTGATTTTGCTAAAATTTCTAACTCTTCTAAATTCTCTTTGGTATAATCTTCAATATCATTAGGTGAAATTCCGGCTGTAGCATAGATGAAATCATGTGTATTTGCAATTTCTAATGCATATTTACTTTTTACCAAATCATAACCCACACATACAGCATGAGTTATTCCATCTTCATATATCTTTTTTATTATTTCTTCTCTATCCTCATCATATTTTTCATCATTATAATGAGCATGTGAATCAAAAAATTCCACTTACTTTCTCCTATTTCATTCTACTTAATCTTTATATACAGCTACCACATTTGCAATTGCATACTTTTTGCAATGTGAAAGGCTTACTTCTAAATTATCTAACTCTTTTATTTCAAATTTCAATTTTATAATAGGTTTCCCTGTATTATCATTTTGAATTTCAAAATCTGTCCAAGAATATTTAAAATTAATATAATTGCTAAGTGCTTTATAAGCAGCTTCTTTCGCTGCAAATCTAACCGCATAACTTTGATACTTTTGACTTTTTTTAGCCTCGCAATATTTTATTTCATTCTCTGTAAATATTCTTTTTAAGAATTTGTCTTTATGAAGTCTAATATTTTTTTCTATTCTATCTACTTCAATTATATCTGTTCCATTTGCTATTTTCATTTCTACTTCCTTTACTTAACTCAGCCAATACATTAGGAATATAATATTTATTGTATTAAATATTAATGAGAATATGAGCAATATAACTATTATAGAATAATAATTGTTATTTTTCTCTATATTTAATTCTTTATAAATTACTTCATATTTATTTTGAATTTCAGCATACAATTCATTTAGTTCTAATGTTTTATTTAAAGTTTTATAATATAAAGCACCTGTATCATCAAGTGTAACTTCTTTATCCCAAAGCTTCCTAGTGAATTTTGCAAAATTTTCTCTCATCTTGACAATTACATCATATTGCCTAAAATCTGCATTCAGTTTCATTAAAAAAAGCTTTTTATATAAAGATAATATATAAAGATAAAAGTATTGATTTTCATATTCATATGGTAATTTTGTATAATTATATGTGTCTATTCCAGAACACATTACATTTGAACTAGTATTTGATAATGTTGTTTTTATATATTTGAATTTTTCAATAGTATGCAAATTATGCTCTATGTTAGCTTTATTAAAATCTGAATTATAATTACTTGGCAAAACATTTGCAAAACGTAAAAAATCATTTTCTATATTTGAAAAATTTGATTTCTCACTCCAATTACTAGTTTCAACACAAACATAAGAATATGTGTAAAACTGTGAATTTACAACATTTTCTTTATTATTGTTTGATTTTATTTTAGTACTAACTCCTGTAATTTGTTTAATAAATTCTGAAATATCTTTTATATCATTAAATGTATCTGTTTGTATATTTATGTTTTCATAATCTCTTAAAGATGCAAATTCTGAATTGATTCCTTTAAATCTATAGTTAAAATCTAATAAATCTGCAAATTTATTTGTATTTTCTAAATGTGTTTTCATTGTAAAAAAGCATATTCCTGTACGAAAACATATTATT
>CANEMG010000112.1 GCA_947428535.1 uncultured Clostridium sp.
TCATACTTATATTTATAATATCTGCACCATTTTCCATAGCTGCTTTTATTCCCATGTAAGCCTTATATACTGTAGACTTTCCATCTTTATCTGCAATTTTTATTGGCATTAATTTTACATTAGTATTACTATTTGATGATATTATTTCTGCCATCTCTGTTCCGTGCCCATTATTATCATAAGTATTTTCTTCTTCAGATAAATTTATTCCTAAATCTATAATTTCATTTTTTATATTTTCATTACTTGTTATTCCTGTATCTAAAATTGCTACTTTAATTTCTCTCGTTGCTTCTAAAGAATTTAAATGTTTACTTAATTCTGTCTCACTTTTTTCTATTTCATTTATGCTTTGCTTTTCAATAATTTTTTGGTTTTCAACTGATAATATTGAATCTATTTCGACAGATAAGATTTTTTCATCTTTTATTAGATTATTATAGGCTGTTTCACAATCATCTTCTGTTTCATAACTTATTAAAAATGTATTATTAAATAAATTAACGCTTTTACCACTATAATTATCAAAATCAGTATCTTTTGCAGTTACAATTAATTGCTTACTTGCATAATATTTAACATCCAAATCTTTTTTTGTTGAACTTGTTAAATTTTTAATAAGGTTTAAATCATTTATTAATTTAATTTCATTATATTTATCTTGTGTTTCATTTAGTGAAATATTTCCGGTTTCTATTTCTCCATTTTTGAATTCAACCTTTTCTACTGCAAATACTTCTTCATCTATCTTTATATAAAGTTCTGCCGTGCATATTAATATCATTATTATTGTTAATATTAATACTAATATTTTACTTTTTTTCATTTGTTAAACACCTCATACTCATAAAAATATTATTTATTGCTTTTATATTGAACAATAATCAAAATCTTTATATAGTAATCAAAAAAACTGTATACCATATAAAAATATAAATTCTTTTAATCCTTTTTTTCAATTTTAATATACTCTTTTTTTTCTTATTTGCATATAAAAATAAGTTTACAAATTTTGGATTTTTTTATAGTTTTTCTACGCAGTCAACGTTTTTAGCTTTTTATCATTTTTATTACTTTAATATAATCACAGTGCTTAATAAAAGTTTTTATACATAATTTATATTATTCTTTGCTTTTTATCCAAAATAAAATACCAAGAATAAAATTCCTGGTATTTTACTTATATTTAACTTAATAAAATTTTAAACTAACTTCTATCTGTTACGTAATATCCTACACCTCTTTTTGTAATAAGAATTTTAGGATTTGCTTTATCTTTTTCTATTTTATCTCTTATTCTATTCATTGTAACATCTATTGTTCTTATTGCTCCTACATACTCTTCATATTCCCAAACTTCGCGAAGAAGCATTTCTCTTGTTACAACTTGTCCTGGTTGGCTAGCTAGATATTTTAAAACATCAAATTCCTTTTTAGTTAGATTTATTACTTCGCCTTTAACTCTTGCTTCTACTTTCTTTAAATCTAATGTTAAGTCTCCTACTTTTATAATATTCTCTTTATCTTCATTTTTTTGAACATTTACTTCTATATTTGAATTTAATTCAGCTTTTCTTAAGTTAGCTTTTATTCTAGCCATAACTTCTCTTATTTGAAAAGGTTTTGTTATATAATCATCTGCTCCCATTTCTAATCCAACAATTTTATCTGATTCTGTATCTTTGGCAGATATCATTAATATTGGAATATTTGATATATTTAAAGCATATCTTATTTTTTTACATACAGATATTCCATCCATTTTTGGAATCATAACATCTAATAATATTAAATCTGGTTTTTCATTTATTGCCATATCCACAGCTGTAACACCATCATATGCTTCTAATGTGTTGTATCCTTCTTTTTGCAAATTAAATACTAATAATTCCATTATACTTTGTTCATCATCTACTACTAATATAGTTTTTTTATCTTTTTCAACTACCTCTTCCACAGAATTACCGCCTTTCTAAAACGATTTTTTTATTTTACTATTTCTTCATAACATATTTTATATCATATATAACATTTTTGTACAAGTTTTTTTTCAAATTTATTACAATATTTATTTTGACCGAAAATGGATGCATGTTTTTGGACATTACATGAAAACTTCAATATTATAAATTTTACAATTATCTTGCAAAATAATTTTTTTCTCTTCTATTTCTTCTCCATTTACAATAAACTTTTCTACTCCTGTATTTTTAGATTTGTTATTTCTAACTTTTATTTTATATAAACTTGTTTTATATTTATACTGTATTTCATATTCTTTCCAATCTTTTGATATACAAGGCTCAATTCTTAAAAATCCATTTTCTATTCTTAGTCCTAATATATATTCTAATACTGCTTTATAATACCAGCTACTAGAACCTGTATACCAATTCCATCCACCTCTTCCTACTAAATCTTTATTGCTATATAAATCAGCTTCTATAACATATGGTTCAAGTTTAAATACTTTTGCTTCTTCTTTATTTTTTGAATGTTCAATTGGATTTATAATTTGTGCTAATTCTACTGCCTTATCTCCGAATCCTAACATGGCTTCTGCTATTACTAACCAACAAGCTGCATGAGTATACTGTCCTCCATTCTCACGAATTCCTGGTGGATATGATTTTATATATCCAGGGTTTACATTTGATTTTTCAAATGGAGGATCAAATAGTTTTATAATTTTATTTTCTTTATCTACTAAATAGTTTTCTGCCTCTTCAATAGCTATAAACTTTTTGTCATTGTCTCCTGCTTCTGAAATAACTGACCAACTTTGTGAAATACTATCTATTCTACACTCTTCTGAATTTATACTTCCTATTTCTTTACCATCATCTGTAATAGCTCTCTTAAACCATCGACCATCCCATCCTTTTGTATTTATATTTCGCCTCAATTTTTCTTTGCATTCTGTATATTTTTTTACTAATTCTTTTTTATCTTTCTTTTCACAAATTGGAATAAATTTATTTAAAATATCATATAAGAAAAACGCTAGCCAAATACTTTCACCTGTTCCATTTGCTCCTATTTTACTAAAACCATCATTCCAATCTCCTACACCTATTTTAGGAAATGGATCTATTCCTTTATTAATTGTATGGTCAATTGCTCTTACACAATGGTTAAATATACTTTCTTTTAAATTACTTGTGTGATATAAATCATATCTTTCATCTTCATCTGGCTGTAATATTTCTCCTTTTAAATATTCTACATTTTCATCTAAAATACTTTCATCATTTTCTAAGTTAACATACTCAATTACTCCATACACAAGCCACAATAAATCATCAGAAAATTTTGTCCTTATTCCTTTTTTTGTTTCATTGTGCCACCAATGCAAAACATCTCCTTCTATAAATTGATGTCTTGCACAATTTATTATCTGTTCTTTTAAATATCTTGAATCTATATATCTAATTCCTAAAGTATCTTGAAGTTGATCCCTAAAACCAAAAGCTCCACCAGATTGATGATATCCTGTTCTTCCTAAAAGCCTACTTGATAACGTTTGATACACAGCCCATCCATTCATTAATATATTTAAAGATTCCAAAGGAGTTTTTACTTTAATAGTATTTAACAAATTATTCCATTTTATTTTGCTTCTATCCAATTCATCCTCTACATTAGAAATATTATCATACTTATCTTTTACTTTTAAAATTTCATTAAAACTATTTGCCTCTCCTATAATTAGATTAAAATTCTTCTCTTCAAATTTATCAAATTTTAAATTAAATTCAATTCCAACACAAGAGTTTTTCCCTAATCCTGAACTATTATTTAATCTTTTATATAAAGAATCTGGATTTAAAACATCACCAGTACCGAAAAAATTTTCTTTTTCTCCTGTAAAACTTGCTATTTCTAAATTACTTGTTACATACATTATTTTATTTTTAAAATTTTCTTCATTAAAAAGATTTGTTATAGTTAGTACATTTTGATCCTTTTCAACTGATAAATTTCCATTACTTAAAAATTCATCTTCTCCTAAAACAGTTTTTATATATACTATTAGCTTAACTTTTCTTTCTTCATTAATAATATTTTTAACTTTAAATTTAATTACTTTCAAAGATTCTTCATTTGGTACAAATATTTCTAGTTCCTGATTAAAATTATCATTATTATTTTTTAACTTCGTATAACCAAATCCGTGAGTTATATAATAATAATTTTTATTTGGAATAACACCTGAATTTAAAGTCCATACCATTTTGTTATCTTCATCTTTTATATAAAAAATCTCAGAAGGAAAATCTACTACTCTATCATTATTCCATGCTGTTAATCTATTCAGTCTACTGTTTTTACTCCATGTGTATCCGCCTAAATTATCTGTTACTACTGTTCCAAAAAATCTATTTGATATAATATTAGACCATACTGAAGGCAATAAATTTTCATTATTTTTATATATCAAATATTCTCTACCATCTGGACTAAATCCACCATAAGAATTATCATACAATAATTCTTCTTTTTTTAATGGATATATTTCTGTCTCTAAATTTGTAATCTTATCTTTTTTTACTTGCTCTATATTTTTCTCAGCTTCTTCTAAATCTTTT
>CANEMG010000113.1 GCA_947428535.1 uncultured Clostridium sp.
AAGAAGAAAAAAATAACAGTAATAGCATCAATAATATTAGGAATATTCTTAATATTAGGAATAGTATTTGGTACTTATATATATAAAGCAAATGGAAATATAGCAGAAGCTGTTATAAATGCTGCAACAGATATTTTAGGAAATGATGAACCTATATTTGTATTGGTATTAGGTGTAAGTGAAGATATAAATGTTGAACTTACGGATACAATTATACTTGCTGGTTATAATCCTAAAACGCAAAAGGCATTTATGCTCTCAATACCAAGAGATACTTTTATAGGAAAAAGTGAAGCATCAGCTAATGGATATGATAAAATAAATGCTCTGTATCAAAAAGATGTAGGAAAAACTGTTGAAGCAGTAGAAAAATTAACAGGAGTAACTATAGATAATTATATAATTGTAAAAAATACAGCATTACCTGCAATAGTAAATGCAATAGGAGAAGTTGAATTTGATGTTCCAATAGATATGGATTATGATGATCCAACACAAGATTTGCATATACATTTAGAAGCAGGAATGCAAAAAATAGATGGAGATAAAGCAGAGCAACTATTAAGATTTAGACACAACAATGATGGAAGTTCGTATCCTATGAGTTATGGAGATAATGATTATGGAAGAATGAGAACACAAAGAGAATTTTTAAAAGTAGTAGCAAGTCAATTAGCAAGTTCAGGAAATGCCTCAAACTTAAAAGCAATAGCAACAGCTGTTTTTGATAATTTAGTAACAGATATGTCACTAGGTAAAGCAATTGGATATATACCATATGGATTAAAGTTTGATGCAAATACTATTATAATGGAGCAATTACCAGGTTCTTCAGCATTAATAAATGAATTATGGTTCTATAAAGCAAGTTCATCTCAAACAAAAGAATTAGTAGGTGAGCTTATAGCAGAATTAGGATTAACAGACAAAGAAATAGAGAGCCACTATAAATATACAGTAAAAAAATCAGATACATCTACAAAGAAAAAGAATAACACAGTAGAAGATGAATCATCAGATATTAAAAAGGCTACAAATAAAACATCATCAAATGTTACTAATAGTAAAAAAGAAGAACCAAAACCAGAAACACCAAAAGATAATACTGAACAAAATAACAAACAAGATAGTAATAATAACAACAATAATAAAGGACCTAATAAACCACCACAAAATAATGAACATACACATAAGTATTCAAGTTCAATAACAAGTCAACCAACATGCACTTCAGCAGGTGTTAGAACTTATAAATGTACAGGATGCTCAAGCTCTTATACAGAATCAATTCCAGTAAAAGGACATAGTTATGCAAATGGAAAATGTACAGTATGTGGGACAGTAGACCCAAGTTATAAAGAACCTGAAAATCCAACAAATCCAGATAACACTGGAGGAAGCGGTTCAGAAGGAGGTAATGGGTCAGATAAAGATCCAGACACTACTCCAACTACTCCACCAGAAGGAAGTACTGGTTCTGGTGAACAAACTCAATAATTAATATTATTAAAATCTCTTTAATTTTTATATTAAAGAGATTTTTTTTTTCAATTTCTGTATAAATTAGAAAAAAATAGCAATAATAAAATGTATGAAGAGAAAATTTATATGGAAGATTTTAATTTATTTTATTATTTATAGTATAGCAGGATTTCTGTTAGAAACAATATATGCTATTTTTACAAAAGGAATGCTAGAAAGTAGAAAAAGCTTTTTGTATGGACCATTTTGTATAGTTTATGGAATAGCTGCAATATCTTTAATTTTAACATTAAGTAAATATAAGAATAATAATGCTAAATTATTTTTTTATGGAATGGCTGTAGGATGCATAGTAGAATACGTATCTAGTTATATAGGTGAGGTATTCTTTCACGTTAAATGGTGGGATTATTCAAATGATTTTCTAAATATAAATGGAAGAACTTGCTTGTATTATGCAGTAATTTGGGGAATACTAACAATTCCTTTAATAAAATATGTAAATCCTTTTTTAGATAAATGCATAGATTCTGTTATGGAAAAGATTTCACACATGTTTTTAAAATTTTGCATTACATCAGTTACTTTGTTTATGATATTTGATGGAATATTAACTTGTTATGCTCTAGATAGTTTTTTAGTAAGAGTTGCTGATGAATACAATATTACGATAACAGGAATAGATATAGCTGATGAAAACAATATAGGAAATCGTTTTTCTAATGAAAAAATGATGATGACATATCCTAATATGATTATTGTTAATGAGAGAAATGAAACTGTATCTTTAGAAAGCGTGTTAACAGATGTGAAAAATTATTATTATAAGTTTTGATATGACCAATTGGGGACGCATGTTTTTGGACATAAATGTCCAAAAACATGCGTATGTTAAATAAAATGAGACTGGTTAATACCAGTCTTTCGTTTGTTACACAAATTTTATAGAACTGATACCCAAATGGGTTGTAAAAGAATAGACTTAGTGATAATATAATAATATACAATATAAAGGAGATTATTATCATTGGCTAAAAGAAGTATTGCAAAAAATTATATATATAATATGGTGTATCAAGTTTTAATACTTATATTACCACTTATAACAACACCATATTTATCAAGAGTGTTAGGAGCAGAGGGTATTGGAATATATAGCTATACATATGCAATTGTTACGTACTTTATATTATTTGGTTCATTAGGTGTAGCTTTATATGGTCAAAGAGAAATAGCGTATGCTCAGGAAAATAAAGAGAAAAGAAAAAAAGTTTTTATTGAAATAGTTATTTTTAGATTTATAACAATATTACTTTCAACAGTGGTATATTTCTTTTCTTTTGTAAACGGAAAAGAGTACCAAATTTATTATACAATTTTGATGTTGGAGCTTATAGCAGCAGCATTTGATATAAGTTGGTTTTTTCAAGGTTTAGAAGAATTCAAGAAAACAGTTACAAGAAACGTATTAGTTAGAATATGTAGTGTTACATTAGTTTTTATATTAGTAAAAACTAAAGAAGATTTAGCAAAATTTACTTTAATATATTCACTAGCAGATTTAATTGGTAATTTGTCATTATGGTTATATTTGCCAAAATACCTAAAAGGAATAAAAATAGAAAAAATAAGTATAAAACAACATTTACCACACATAATTTTATTATTTATTCCTCAAATAGCAAATCAAATATATAATATTTTAGATACCACAATGATAGGATGGTTAGTAAAAGATAAATCAGAAACAGGATATTATGAGCAAGGACATAAAGTAATACGATTGTTACTAACAATCGTAAATTCTTTAGGTGTTGTTATGATACCAAGAATGGCAAATGCTTTTGCTAATAATGATAAAAAACAAATAAATTTATATATGAAAATGTCTTTTAGGTTTACATTTTTCTTATCGTTTCCAATAATGTTTGGTATAGTTAGCATATCAAAAGCGTTTGTACCAGTGTTTTTTGGAAATGGATATGATAAGGTAAATTATATTATATATTTGTATACGTAACTGCTAATGGGAATAGCAAATGTTATAGGAACACAATACTTGCTTCCTACAAAAAGACAAAAAGAATATACTTTTTCTGTTACAGTAGGAGTTATAGTTAATTTCATATTAAATTATATTTTAATTAGTTTATATGAATCTATTGGTGCAGCAATAGCAACAGTACTTTCTCAGTTAATAGTTGATTTATTACAATATAATAATATAAAAAATGAAATAAAACTTAGAGAATTAATAAAAACTTGTGCAAATTATTTTATTTCAGCATTAATAATGTTTGTGTGCTGCTTTTCAGTAAAAGTGGTATTAGGCACAAGTGAAGTTTCGGAAATTATACAAAACTTATCTACAAATAGGCAAATTTTTAATATGATTTCAATAATAGCACAAATCTTAGTAGGTGTAATAACATATTTGGCAATGCTAATTATTTTAAAAGATGAATATGTATTTAAATTTATAAATAAAATTAAATCATACGTTTTTAAAAATAAACATTCTTAAAGTAAGGGGAAAATATGAATTTAGAAGATGCTTATGAAAATATAAAAGTAACAAAAGAAGAAGAGGAATCATTAGGAAGATATTTTGGTTTTAATCATGCTGTTATTAATATGCTGGGAAATTTTTCACCCAATATATATATTACTTTAAAGAAAGATGGGTGGCATTTTCCTAAAAATGGAGATGAGTTAAAAAAACGTATTGATGATTTTGTTAATATATATTCAGCTATGTATAAAGAATCAAGAGACAGTAAACCACCTTTTAGACTAATAAGAGGAACAGCTAATAGACATATAAGTGGATTAACTAAAGAAATTAGAAGATTTTCTTCAACATCTACTATAGAGGAAGTAGCTAAAACATTTTGTAAAAATGGTGATGCAGCTTTGGTAAATTTTAGAATTAAAGAAGGTGTTCCTTTTTTATATGCAGAACGATATAGAGATGTTGATAGAGCAGATGAATCTGAATACATAATAGCACCTTTTTGTAAGATTGAAAAAAATGATTATATAAGTGGTAATGAATCTTATAAACACTATGATATAACATTAAGTA
>CANEMG010000114.1 GCA_947428535.1 uncultured Clostridium sp.
TGGTATTTTAAAATTGAATGGAGGAGAAATACGATTTTTTTTATTCTTAGGAATATTTTTCCGGAATTCTAATATATATTTTGACAATCAGTAATTTGTGTGTTATAATACTATATACATTTGTAGAAATTTGTAAAAAAATACTAAAAATACCATTTTGCTGTATAAAAAACATTATTATTCACACAAAAACAGTGTTAAAAAAGGGTTTTTAAGATTTTTGTAGAATATTATAATATAAATATAGGTAATGGAGATACATATGATGAATATTCTTGAAATTAATAAAATAATAAATTTATTACTAATTTTAGTTGTTGTTTATTTTATATTTACTTTTGTAAATCAACAAACAAAATTGAACTCATACAACAAAGATATCTCTTATTACACTACTCAAATTGAAGAATTAAACGAAAAAAAAGAAGAACTTCTAGCTACACAAGAAAATGTAAACTCTAAAGAATATATAGAACAAGTTGCAAGAGAAAAACTAGATATGTATCTTCCTAATGAAATCGTTTATGTTGATGTAAACAAATAATTTTTCATATCATATTATTTTGAGTAGTTTAATTTTAAAAATTAAATTACTTTTATTTTTTTCTAAATATAAATTTCCAGCCAGAAAAATTAAAATTAAATAATAAAAAGGGGGCAAATCATATGGAGCTAGATAGCTTATCTCTTATTGATTTAAGAAACTTAGCAAAAGATAAAGGAATTCAAAATGTATCAAAATTAAAAAAAGCTGAGTTAATAGAAAAAATACTAGAAAATTATAACAATAAAAAAACTACTGAAACTCCTGATACAAATAATTCTGAGGAAATAAAAGTAGAGGAGAGCGGTAGCAACAACAATATTGAATATAAATTAACTAGTGAAGATGATGAATATGTTGAAGGAATATTAGAACTTTTACCAGATGGATATGGATTTTTGCGTGGAACTAATTATTTATCTACTAACAAAGATGTATATGTATCACCAGTACAAATAAGAAGATTCAAATTAGATACAGGAGATATGGTAAAAGGAATTAAAAGAACACCAAAAGAAGGAGAAAAATTTCCAGCACTTATTTATGTTGGTGAAGTAAATGGAGAACATCCTGAAAATGCAATGAAAAGAAAAAATTTTGATGATCTAATTCCTATATATCCAACAGAAAAATTAAAATTAGAAACTACTCCAAATGAATATACTATGCGTTTAATGGATTTAATGTCACCAATAGGAAAAGGGCAAAGAGGAATGATAGTTGCCCCACCAAAAGCTGGTAAAACAACTATACTAAAAAAAATAGCAAATAGTATAACAGCAAACAATCCTGAAGTATGTTTAATAGTATTATTAATAGATGAAAGACCAGAAGAAGTAACAGAAATGAAACGTTCAATAAAAGGAGATGTTATATATTCTACTTTTGATGAGCAACCAGAACATCACGTAAAAGTAGCAGAAATGGTTATAGAAAGAGCTAAAAGACTTACTACTCAGAATAAAGATGTAGTAGTATTATTAGATAGTATAACACGTTTAGCAAGAGCCTATAACTTAGTAATTCCATCATCTGGAAGAACTTTATCAGGAGGATTTGATCCAGCAGCTCTACACAAGCCAAAGCGTTTCTTTGGTGCAGCCAGAAATACTGAAGATGCAGGAAGCTTAACAGTACTTGGTCGTGCACTAGTTGAAACAGGAAGTAGAATGGATGAAGTTATATTCGAAGAATTTAAGGGAACTGGTAATATGGAAGTATTTTTAGATAGAAGTCTTTCTGAAAAAAGAATATTTCCTGCAATAGATGTAAATAAATCAGGCACTAGAAGAGATGATCTTTTATTAACAAAAGAAGAATACGAAACAATTAATTTAGTTCGTAAAAACTTTTCTAACTTAACAACAGCTGACTTTACTGAAAGATTGCTAAATAAAATGACTCAAACAAAAAACAACAAAGAATTTATTGAAGAAATCGCTAAAACTTTACCTCATAAAAAATAAATTTGAAATATTAAAATCATTTTTACAATAGAGCCTGGTGAAACGATTGCTTTAGTTGGTAAAACTGGTTCTGGAAAAACAACAATAACAAATTTAGTAAATAGATTTTATGATATTCAAAAAGGAGAAATTTTGTTAGATGGAGTAAATATAAAAGAATACAATAAAAAAGATTTAAGACAGCATATTGGAACTGTATTGCAGGACCCTTTTATATTTGCAAGAAGTATAAAAGATAATATAAAATTAAATAAAAAAATATCAGATAAAGATATTTTAAAATCAATTGAAATGGCTTCTGCTAGTGATTTTGTAAATAGTTTGCCAAAAGGTATAAATGAAATTTCTAAAGAACGTGGCGAATCTTATTCGGTAGGTCAAAAACAATTATTAGCATTTGCTAGAATTTTTGCTCACACCCCAGATATATTCATACTAGATGAAGCAACAGCTAATATAGATACATACACTGAAAACTTAATTCAAAAATCAATAAATATGCTATCTGCTCAAAAAACTGCAATCTTTATCGCACATAGACTTTCAACTATTGTAAATGTAGATAAAATAGTAGTTTTAGATAAAGGAGAAATAGTAGAGCAGGGGAGTCATAGTGAGCTTTTAAATAATAATGGTTATTATTCTAAATTATATAATTCATATTACGAAAGCTTAGGATAAAGAAAAAAGTCGAATTTTCGATATGAATTTTTATTAAATCTGTATTTACTAATTGTAATTTACATAATACTATGATATAATATTGGGGATTATTGCACATTGAAAAATTTATAGGGCGAAAAGTTATGTGCATAAATGTAACTGTAAACAATTTATTTCAAAACCTAGTGTAAATAGAGTAGCACTAGTTAAAACACAGGAGGAGTATTTATGTCAAAAAAGAATTCATCAGGTTTATTTTTTACTTTGCTCTTTTTCTTGAGCTTTATAGTTGGAGCTGTATTACTGCCTAAAGTTCTAGAGCCAAAAACAGAAGAAATTTCATATTCACGGATTCTCAATCTTATAAATGAAAATAAAATAGAAATGATTGAGCTTGAAACTTCTTACGAAAATGACTCAACTGCAACGGCAACTGGCAGTGATGGAACAATATATTCTGTTGATATTCCCAACACAGAAATATTTATAGAATATGTTCAATCAAAAATACTGCTATATGGAAATATGGAACTAACTGCAAAAGATAACTCTGGTTTTACATTTGGTGATATTTTTGGGTTATTCCTAACATTGGTATTACTGATACTGCCAATATCAATGATATTGGGTATTATAAAAGGATTTATGACTGCCAAAAAAGGTAATCCACCATCTTTTATGAGTCTTGGATTAGAAAGTATGAGTACTTCAACAATCGAAGTCACATCAGAATGCGATACTAAATTTTCTGATGTAGCTGGATTAGATGTAGAAAAAGAAGAAGTCACTGAAATAGTCGACTTTTTGAAAAATCCTATGAAGTATACCAAACTAGGTGCCAGAATTCCAAAAGGAGCACTATTATCTGGACCTCCCGGAACAGGTAAGACCTTACTTGCAAAAGCAGTAGCAGGAGAAGCTGGTGTACCTTTTATATCTGTTTCTGGATCACATTTCGTTGAAATGTTCGTAGGACTAGGAGCTTCAAGAGTGCGAGAATTATTTAAAGTAGCACGAAAAAATGCTCCTTGCATTATATTTATTGATGAGATAGATGCAATAGGGCGTAAGCGAAGCAACTCAAGTAGTGGAGGACATTCAGAACATGATCAAACTCTGGAGCAATTACTATTTGAATTAGATGGATTTAAGGATAGAAATGATGTAATCCTTCTAGCCGCAACAAATCGGCCTGAATCTTTAGATTCAGCTTTAACAAGACCAGGTAGATTCGACAGAAAAATTGAAATTGGTCTACCAGACATTTCTGCAAGGCTTCTAATTCTGAAAATTCATGCAAAAAATAAACCGTTTTTTGAGGATGTGGACTTTAAGGAATTAGCCTACAATACAGCTGGTTGTTCAGGAGCAGATCTTTCAAATTTGCTGAACGAATCGGCACTAATTGCTGCAAGAAAAAATCTCATTGTTATAAATAACGACTGTATAAATGCGGCATTCAGAAAATTAAGTGTAGGACTCCAAAAGAATAACAAAATTATGACAGACAATGAAAAGAAACGAACTGCTGTTCATGAATTAGGACATACACTTGCTTCGTTCTTCTCAAAAACACAAACAAATATTAAGGAGATATCCATAATTCCAACCACTCGTGGAGCTGGCGGTTATACAATGAATAATGCTCAAGAAGAGCAGATGTACAGAACTAGAACAGAGCTCTTTGAAAGAATTGTCGTTTTACTTGCCGGCAGAGCAGCAGAAAGGGAGGTGCTTGATGAAATTTCTACAGGAGCACTTAATGATCTCAAAGTAGCCACTCGTATTGCTGCTGAAATGGTAAGTATTTATGGAATGGATACGGAGGTTGGTCCGATTTCAATTGATGGTACTGAATATACTGAAAGAAGTATATT
>CANEMG010000115.1 GCA_947428535.1 uncultured Clostridium sp.
GCTATCACCATCCAAAGTATTATACAAATCATCATATAAACTGCTTTCATCAACATTATAGTTATCTTTTTGTGAACTTCTTTTTGCAATTATAACATTATATAAAATGAATAATGTACAAAATATTAAAAGAATTAGTCCTTCTACTTTTGTTATTACCTTTTCGCTTCCATTATTTCCAAATATATATAATAATGCTGTTAAAAATATTACTAATGGAATTTCTATTGTTATAGTTTTATCTTTAAACTTAAGTGGTCTTATAGCAGCACAAGCTCCTAATATAAAAAACAAATTAGAAATATTACTTCCTACAACATTTCCTATTGCAATGTCTGAATGATTTTTTAATGCAGATGTTAAACTTACCATCAATTCTGGAAGTGATGTTCCTATTGAAACTATTGTTAAACCAATTATTATTTCTGGAATATGGAATTTTTTTGCAACTTCACTTGAACCATCTACTAAAAAGTCTGCTCCTTTTATTAGTAAAAATAGTCCTAAAACTATAAACAATAAACTTAGTATCATAATCTCTCCTCTTATTAGTATTGACATATCTTTATATTTTTTCTACAATATAAAGCATATTTTAGGTTATAATATTATTATTCTTAATTTTATAAAATTTATGTACAATGTTAGGAGATAAAATGAACTACTATATTTTTATTAGACCGTTAATTGGAGCTTTTACTGGATATGTTACAAATTGGATTGCAGTAAAAATGATGTTTAGACCATTGAAACCTATAAAAATAGGTAATTTTAAATTACCATTTACTCCTGGATTAATTCCAAGAAATAAAGAAAGACTAGCAATCTCAATTGGAAATACTATCAGTAATGATTTGCTTTCTGAAGAAACTCTTAAAAATAGTTTGCTTTCTGAAAATATAAAAGATAAAATTTCTGAAAATATTTCTATTTTTTTAAATTCTCTAAGTAAAAATGATACCGCTATTTCAGAAATTATTTCTTCTTATGTCGGTGATGATATTTATAAATCTCAATTAGATACTATAAAAAACAAAATAACTATTAGCATTTATAATACTATTCTTGAAGCTCATTTAGGTGATATTGTAGCAAATCAAATTGCAATTGCAGCTAATGAAAAAATGAAAAATCCTTTACTTGGTTTATTTGGTGGGAAGTCTATAGTTTCTTCTATAAGTTCTAATATTGCTACTAAAATAGATGAATATATTTTAACAAATGGCGAAATTTTAATTAATGAAATGGTTGAAAAAGAAATTAATAAGTATACTTCAAAAACTATTGATTCTGTATACAATGATATTAAAAAATCTGATATAAATATAAATGATATTTTAATGAATTTATATGAAAAAATAATTTTAGATAAATTGCCTATACTTTTAAATACAATAAATATTTCTCAAATTATTACAGATAAAATAAATTCTATGGATGTTTTAGAAGTTGAAAAACTTATTCTTACTATTATGAAAAAAGAATTAAATGCTTTAATCAATCTAGGCGCTGTAATTGGCTTTCTATTAGGCTTACTTAATTTGTTGTTTTAACTATATTTATTGATACTACTATTATATAATTTTTTGAGGGCGACTTGAAACTATCCTATAATAGCATAAATTTAAAAAGTGTCTCGTAAAGTTTAACTTTATAAGATGCTTTTTCTATATTTTATTATGGATTACATCTACTACATGGAGTATAGCTTTGTTCAACTGCTTTATTTTTGTCTATAGAAATTTTACTTTGTCTTAAATAACTACAACTACCTCTATGATATTTAGATCCTGTATTTGTTACATAAACTGTATATGAATTTGTTTGTGGTGTTGCAGTATCTACAGTTGTTTTTTTAGATTGAGATGTTGTAGTACTTGTTTTTTTACTTGTTTGATTACTAGAAGTAGTAGATGTTGATTTTACAGCAGAACTTATTTGTTTCTCTAATGATTGTTTTTCTGATGTTAAATCTGTTATTTGTTTCTCTAATGAAGCTTTTTCAGCTGTTAAGCTATTTACTTGTTCTTCAATATTTTTTATATGTGTATCTTTGTTTGCAATACTATTTTTAAGTTCTTCTATTTCTTGTTTATCTTCTTTTCCTGCATTACTTACTTGTTTTTTTAATTCTTCATTTTCTTTAGTTAATGACTCAATTTGAGTTGATAGTTTAGATACTTTATCATTCAATGCTGAAACATTCGAATCTGAACTTCCTACAGCCGTGCAAAACAATAAAAATACTAATATTATTATTGCAATATTTTTCTTGTCCTTAAAAAAACTTTTTTTCTTTTTTACTTCTTCTATTGCCTCATCTTTTTCTTCATTATTTTCCATTATAATACCCCCAAACATATAATTTGGAGGTATTATATCATCTTCTATTCTTATGTCAAATTTTCGCTATTTTTCACTATTCCTTTAGTTTTATTAATGATTGTATTTTAATTTAATAAACTTTCTAATTATTTAATGCCTTTCTTATATTATCCATATTTTCAGATAATATTTTGCAACTTTTATCTAATTTTTCTTGATTTTCCTTAGCTAAGTCTAACTTCAACAATTCTCTAGCACCATTGCTATTTATAACTGCTGGAACACCAATATAAATATCTTTATGTCCATATTCTCCATTTAAATATGCTGATACTGTTAATATTTCATTTGTATCATTCATTATATTTTTTACTATTCTAGCTAATCCTAACCCTATACCATAATAAGTAGCTTTTTTTCTATTTATTATTTCATATGCTGCATCTCTAACTTCAACATATATTTTATCTAAGTCTGATTTATCTTTTCCTGCATCATTTAATATATCTATAACTTTTTTACATCCAACATAAACATGTTCCCAAGGCACAAAAGATGAATCTCCATGCTCTCCCATTATATATGCATGAACATTTTTATTTGAAATATTTAAGTACTCTCCTATCATATATCTTAATCTTGCTGTATCTAATGCTGTTCCAGAGCCAATTACTCTTCCAGCAGGAAATTTTGAAACTTCTTGAACAACTTTTGTCATTAAATCTACTGGGTTTGATGCTACTAAAAATATTCCTTTAAATCCGCTATTAACCACTTGAATTGTAATATCTTTCATTATTTTAGCATTAGCTTCTGAAAGTTCTAATCTCGTTTGACTTGGCTTCTGATTTAATCCAGCTGTAATAACAACTATATCTGCATCTGAACAATCTGGATAATCTCCTGCTGTTATTTTCATATGACTTGATGTACAAGGTAGTCCATGAGATAAATCCATAGCTTCACCTATTACTTTATCTTTTAATATATCTATTAAAACTAATTCACTAATACCACTTTCTAATCCTTGAGCTACTAATGCATAGGCCATACTCATTCCTACAAAACCAGTCCCTACTAGTACTACTTTTCTTTTTCCTATCATGATAAATTCCTCCTATTCTTTTTCTTCTTCGAGCATATTCCATAACATACCCTCTTTTAATTTTTCACTATTTCCGCCTAAAATATCCACTAACTTATACGCAAATAAAAACGTAGTTGCTGGCCCTCTACTTGTTATTAGATTTCCATCTACAACAACTAATTCATCTACATAATTAGCTTTCTCTAGCATATTTTCGTATTCTTCCCCCGGATAAGATGTTATATACTTATCTTTTTCAACTCCCGCTGCTTGTAATACCATTGCTGGTGCTGCACAAATTGCTGCTATATATTTATCTTCAATATTACTAAATTTTTTAATTACTTCTAATACTTTTTCAGATTTTGATAGATTTTCCGCTCCTGGTAATCCACCTGGACAAACTATCATATCATACTCTTCTATACTCTCATCCATTAGCTTATCTGCTTTTACAGTTATATTATGAGCTGTTCGTACAAATTCATTTTCTATACTAACTAAATCACATTGTATTTCAGCTCTTCTTAGGATGTCAGCTGTAGCTAAAGCTTCTATATCTTCAAAACCATCTGCCAAAATAATTGCTACTTTTTTCATATGCATTTACCTCCTTTTATTTACTTGTGTTATTATATTCCAATTTGTGTTAAAAATCAAATAAATAAGCACATCACTATTTTAAAGTAATGTGCTTACATTTTATTTTATGAAGTATTTCTTATTTTTATGTCTTTTTAGTACTATCCATAAAATGATGTTTGTTACTATTATTATTAACATTGTTGTTAGTACTATTGATATTTTATCTCCCGTTCCAGGTGTTCTTTCATAATTAGCTATTTCTGAATTAACGTTTCCTTTATTTGAATTTTCAACATTTCCTGAAGAATTTCCATTCAAATTATTGTTGTTTGAGTTTCCTGTTCCATCCCAATTATTATATATATTTGTTATTGATGATGGCTTTTTTCCATTTGGTTTATTTATTTGTTGTGCTTCTCTTATATAATAATATTTTACTTTTATTGTATTTTCTAGTTCTCCATCTTCATCTTCTGTTATTATCATTTTTCCACTACTATTATGTGGTTTATCAAATAACTTATATCCTGCAAATGT
>CANEMG010000116.1 GCA_947428535.1 uncultured Clostridium sp.
AGTTTAATTCGTTAGTACCACAGGAGGAAAAATGAAAAGAGGAAAAAGATATCAAGAAGCTGCTAAATTAATAGACAGCACAAAAACTTATGAAGCAAATGAAGCTTTAGAAATTTTAGAAAAAATGCCAAAACCAAAATTTGATGAAACAGTAGAATTACACGTTAAATTGGGTGTAGATTCAAAACATGCTGATCAACAAGTTAGAGGTACAGTAGTATTACCTAATGGAACAGGTAAATCATTAAGAGTTTTAGTATTTGCAAAAGGAGATAAAGCTAAAGAAGCTGAAGCTGCTGGAGCAGATTTCGTAGGAGCAGAAGAATTAGTTCCAAAAATAGAAAAAGAAAATTGGTTTGAATATGATGTTATCGTAGCAACACCTGATATGATGGGTGTAATTGGTAGATTAGGTAAAGTTTTAGGACCAAAAGGATTAATGCCTAACCCTAAATCTGGAACAGTAACAATGGATGTTACAAAAGCTATTTCAGAAATCAAATCTGGTAAAGTAGAATACAGATTAGATAAAACAAATATTATCCACTTAGGAATAGGAAAAGTTTCTTTTGGAGCTAAAAAATTAGCTGAAAACTATGAAACAGTTATAGATGCAATTATAAAAGCTAAACCAGCTGCTGCTAAAGGACAATATATTAGAAGTGTTGCTTTAACAACAACAATGGGACCTAGCATTTATATAAATCAAAAATAATTTTAAAAGTATATAACCTAAGACAGTAGGTACAAAGTAAATCCTACCGAGGTAAATTATAGAGCGGATAGACTCTTTATTACCTTGTAGTTTTGGGTAATAAAGAGTTTTTATTATATAAAAGCTTCGCTAAATTTTGTACACAAACAAATTTACTGAAGAATCTCTGATTTTTCAGATTTGTTCAAAAAATAAATATAAACTACAAATTGGAGGTGAAATTAAATTGGCTAGTGAAAAAATAATTAAACGTAAAGAAGCTGAAGTAAAAGAATTAGCAACTAGAATGAAAGATGCTAGTTTAGTACTTTTAGTTGATTACAGAGGAATTAATGTTGCTGATGTAACAGAACTTAGAAAATCTGTAAGAGAAATTGGTGCAGAATATTCTGTTATTAAAAACAATATTACAAGAAGAGCATTAAAAGAATGTGGAATAGACACATTAGATGAAGCTTTGGAAGGACCAACTGCAGTTATAATATCTAAGGAAGAATATTTACCAACATTAAAAGTAATATATAAATTTGCTAAAGCAAATGATTACTATAAAATCAAAGCAGGTGTTCTAGAAGGAAAAGTTTCATCAGTAGAAGAGTTATCAACTCTTGCACAACTTCCATCAAGAGAAGAACTTATTGCAAAACTTGCTGGATGTTTACTTGCAAATGTTTCAAAACTTGCTGCTACACTTGATGCAGTTAGAGTTCAAAAAGAATCAGAAGCAAAATAATTAATTAAAAAATAAATAAAAAATTAGGAGGATTTAAAAATGAGTGAAAAAACAGATAAAATGTTAGAAGAAATCGATAGCTTAACAGTAGTTGAATTATCAGAATTAGTAAAAGGAATTGAAGAAAAATATGGAGTAACAGCAGCAGCTGTTGCAGCACCAGCAGCTGGAGGAGCAGCTGAAGGTGGAGCTGAAAAATCAGAATTCGATATAGTATTAACAGATGCAGGATCAAACAAAATCTCTGTAATCAAAGTTGTTAGAGATGCTACAGGATTAGGATTAAAAGAAGCTAAAGAATTAGTTGATGGAGCACCAAAAACAATTAAAGAAGGTGTTGCTAAAGAAGAAGCTGAAGAATTAAAAGCTAAATTTGTAGAAGCTGGAGCAACAGTAGAATTAAAATAATTTAATTTCACATAGAAAAGATGAACTTTAAGTTCATCTTTTTTTATTTAGTAAATTTTTGTATTTTATAATTATCATATCATTCACTTTTGTTCTTTTATCAAAAAAGTGTAATGTAATTAAAACTTAATATTACCAAAACCTTATATTCCCTAGAATTGGTAAAAAAAGGTAATATTTTTGTAATTGCTATTTTTTAATATAAAGAGTATATTGAATTCAATTTAGAAGAGAAATTTTTTTAAGGAGATAAAATATATGGAAATTTTAGAAAATTATATTGAGAGTGATGAAGAAATAGAATTCAAAAAGAATGTTTTTAAAAGTATAAGTAAAGACTTATCATCAGTGATCTGGGTCTCAATTGTATTAATATTAATAATATGGTCTTATATTCAAGCTGAAACTGTAATTCCTAAAAATGCTAAACTAGATATGTATAAATTAAGTATCACACAAGAATTTGAAAATAATATTAATTAATATTTATGAGATAAATAATTAATAGATTTGGCAGTAACTCATATTGTTAGATAAAATTTAACGATATGGGTTATTTTGTGTTTAAAACAGTTCACATAATATTGACAAATCAGTAAAAAGATAGTATTATTTAATAGGAATTTTTGCATTAGAAATTATATATAGTGAACAAGATAGAATAAATATATTTAAGTAAAAGAGGTTAAAAATTGAGAAAAGGTATAGTTGGAATTATAAGTTTTTTTCTACTTATAATTATAATGATTGTAATAGTAATCTGTTTTAAAACAGATTCAACAATTAAAAATGATGAAAAGATACAAATCGTAGCAACTTTATTTCCACAATATGATTTTGCAAAACAAATAGTTGGTGATAAAGCAGATGTAAAGCTTTTATTAAATTCTGGAGTGGAAGCACACAATTATGAGCCTACTGCTAAAGATATGATAGCAATTTTAAATAATAGTGATATGTTTTTATATAATGGAATAGACTTAGAACCTTGGACAAAAAACATTGTAGCTGAACTAAAAGAGCAAAATTGTAATATAATAAATGTTTCTGACAGCATAGATTTAATAAAACTTGAAGAATTTGAGGAAAAAAACATAAATTCAGAAATTAAATTAGAAGATCATAGCGAAATTCATAATGAGAACAATAATCATGATGAAGAGATTTATGATGAACATATTTGGATGAATCCTAATAATTCAATTATTATGATAGATAATATTTTAAATGCAATATGTGAAATTGATTCTAAAAATGAAAAATATTATAAAGAAAATGCTGAAAAATATAAAAGTGAAATTTTAAATATTGATAAAGAAATAAGGACTATAGTTAATTCTTCTACCCAAAAGGAAATTGCAGTAGGAGGCGAATTTGCATATGCATATTTAGTAGATGCATATGATTTAAAATTTGTAAGTGTTTATATGAATTGTGGAGAAGGAGAAGACCCTAGTATATCAAAAGTAAAATCAGTAATAGATTATATAAATAAATACAGTATGCCAGTAGTATATTATGAAGAATTATCTGAAGGAACGATTGCAAAAATGATAGCAGAAGAGACACAAGCTAAACCATTAGTATTGTATTCTGTTCATAATGGTGATACAGAAAAAGATACATATATTAGCTTAATGAAAAAAAATGTTGAAGCTTTAAAGGAAGGATTGAAATAAAATGCCTATTTTAGAAGTAGAAAATTTGAAAGTATCATATTCAAATCATATAGCTCTTGAAAATATAAATTTTAAAATAGAAGATGGAGAATATGTTTGTTTAGTGGGAGAAAATGGTTCTGGAAAAAGCACATTAATAAAAAGTATTGTTGGACTATTAAAACCAGAAGAAGGAAATATTAATTTAAATATATCATTAGATGAAGTGTCATATTTATCACAAACTAATTTAAAAGATTTAGATTTTCCAGCGATTTCAAAAGAAATAATAATGTCTGGAGTTCAAAAGCATAGAAAATTTCCATTTTATACGAAAAAAGATAAAGAGAAATATAAGGAAGTTATTAAAAAATTAAAAATAGAAGAAATTCAAAACAGAAGGATTGGAGACTTATCAGGAGGGCAAAAACAAAGAGTATTAATAGCTAGAGCCTTAATAAGAGAGCCAAAACTTCTTATTTTGGATGAACCAGCGACAGGACTTGATTATAGTATAACTAAAGAATTATATAAAATATTAGAAGAATTAAATACTAAGAATAAAATGACCATAATAATGGCAACACATGATATAGATGAAATAAATGAAATAAAACCAAGAATAGTGTATTTAGCTAAAACAGTAAAATATGATGGAGATATAGAAGGTTGGAAAGGATTTTAACATGGATGAGATTTTAAATATATTATCATACACATTTATGCAAAGAGCTGTACTTTGTGGAATTGCAATATCTTTTTCAGCAGCATTAATTGGAGTGATATTAACACTTAAGAATTATTCTATGATAGGACATGGATTAGGAGAAGTAGGATTTGCAGCTTTGTCATTAGCAGTGGCAGTTAATTTATCTCCACTTGCAGTTTCTATTCCTATAGTAATAATTTCAGCAATAGTAATAATGTTTATAAGTCAAAAAAAGGGAGAATCGGCTGATATCATAATTGCATTAGTTGCGACTGGAGCATTAGCAATAGGGGTAATTATA
>CANEMG010000117.1 GCA_947428535.1 uncultured Clostridium sp.
TGTATATAAATTTGAAAGTTCACCTGTAGGCCTTAATAATTTCACATTTCCTTTTTGTGGTGTTTTTGTTAAATTAAAATTTTCTAATCTTACTTCTTCTAATGTTAAATCACTATCAATTGTTTTATCTATATACATATATATATCATTTACTTGTGTAATACCGATATTCCATATATTTGTAGGGTCGTCCACTACTCTTCCATCAACTGTGCTTACTAAAAATATTTTACTTATTGAAAATGGTAAAACTTTTTCACCTTCAACTTCATATCTTTTCATAATAAAAGCTACAATTACTAAGGAAATTATTATACATATTATAAATAAACATCTTTTAATTAGATTTTTTTTCACTCTTATTTCTCTCCCTTAAAAACTTAAAGAAATCTTTAAGTAGTTTTTCACATTCCTCTTTTAATATATATTTCTCTATTTCAATTTTATGATTAAATTTATAATCTTCTAAAAGATTTAAAACTGATCCGCATGCTCCTGTTTTATTATCTTCTGTTCCTATATATAATTTCTTTATTCTTGAATTTATTAATGCCCCTGCACACATTGAACATGGTTCTAGTGTTACATACATTTCGCAATCTAAAAGTCTCCATGAATCTAATTTTTTGGAAGCTTTCTGTATTGCTAATATTTCTGCATGACATGTCGTGTCTTGTTTTTTTTCTTTAATATTATGTGCTCTTGCTATTATTTTTCCATCTTTTACTATTACTGCTCCTACTGGAACTTCTTCTTTTTCAAGTGCTTTTTTTGCCTCTTTTAGGGCCTCTTTCATAAATTTTTCTTCCAAATATAACTCCCTATGTATAATATGGTGTGCCCAGAGGGACTCGAACCCCCATCGGTCGCTTAGGAGGCGACTGCTCTATCCTGCTGAGCTATGGGCACATTTTATAATTTTGACTGTAATTATAATAATATAATTTAAGCAAAAAATCAAGTCTGCACTTTAACTTGCAGACTCTAAATTAATTATATTCTATTTTATCTTTACAATGGTTCTTTTAGTCAGTTATTTTTATGAAATCATATTCATTTTCTGTAGGTGTTATGATCTTCATTAAATATCCACTATAAATTCCTTCCTCACTTGTTAAATCATTTTCAATTTTGATATTGCACACATATTCTTCATGATAATTATTTATTAAATGTAGTGAAAAAGTTATTGTTGCATCTAAACTTTCTAAATCTATTCCAGCAGCAGCTAATATTGAACCATCAAATGCAATTGAAGCATTGTCGCTACTTACTTCACAATTTGTTAATATATTTTTATTTATAAATCCCAAAGAAATAGGATTTGAGCAATCTGTATAAAAAATATTTTCATCATAATTTGCTGATCTATTTTTCTCATTTGAATTTACCACATTAAATAATATTCCATCATCTCTCCAATTTTCAAGTTCAACATATTTGCCACATTGTAATGGATTTTTGTAATTGAATATTTTTTCACCATTTTCTGATGCTGATTCTATTTTTATATTATCAATAAATAGCTCATTTATAGTATTTTCTGCTGTTATTTCTGAATTTTGAGATTTATTATCTATAATTATTTCTATATCAGTAAATTGACTTATATCTAAACTTTTTAATTGTCCATTACTATTATCAACTACATTCGCACTACTATATAAAATAATCTGATCTATTTTATATACTGGGTTTTTATTTTCTTCAACAAATTTAGAAGACTCTTCTGAATAAATTTTTTTTGTTGTTTCTACTTGAAAAATATACTTATATGCGATAATACAAATAATTAGTAATGCTATGTTAATTAACAATATAATTCTATTTATACTACTTATCTTCAAAATTTTCCCTTTCTTTTGTAAATATTATATATTTTTATATGTATTATAATTTACCATATAAAGCAACCATTGTGTTATATACTTTATTTGACCACTCTTTATCACTTGCATATCTTACATTGACACCTGAAGCTGTTGGTCCGTTATAATAACTTCCTACTGCAGTTTCTCCATCATAAATTACTGTTCCTGGCTCATTTAAATAGTATTTTGAAAGAGCTTTAGCTAATAATTCTATACCATATTGGTAGCTTTCAAATGTATAAGAAGATTCAAATGCTGATGAGTCATATGAACCATATCCAAATAAATTCTTTTTCTGTGATGCTATATTAGATGTTCCCCATCCACTTTCATGTATTCCTATCGAAGCTAAAAATATACCATTTACATTATACTTTTGTTCCATATCATAAAAGAATCCCGCATTACCTTCGAAAATTCTATTTACATCTCTTGGATTTCCTGAAAGAACATTTATAAAATCTTCTTTTGTAAATCCACTTGGCTTATTAAGCGGCATTTCGAAATTCAAAGATAATGATATCCTTTTCTTTCTAGTTATTTCTCCAATACCTGGATTCAAAGCTTCTGATGTAAGATATTCTTGTTTTACAAATCCTTCCATTTCATCTACTGAAACTCTTGCCCATCCATTTTCTTCGGATATAAGTTTTACATCTATATTTTCATATATCATACAAAGTGCTTCACTTCTATCAGTTGATGAATTATATAGATTTGTATCACTAGTAGTATACATTGTATCTCCTAAGTGTACTTTTTTATTGAATAAAAATTCTGATGTACCAACTTCTATAACTAAATCTACTGGATTTGAATTTATTTTTTCACTTATTATATTTTCATCTATTATTTGTCCATTTTCATATGTTTTTATTACTGTTTGATCTTTATAACCAAATTTTCCAGGTTGAACAATTTTTTCTTCCCCTTTTGGTAATTTATTATTATCTATATATTTTGTTTCATAGTCGATTTGCAATTCTTTTGTTATTATTTCTTTAGTTGTAAGTTCACTTATATTTGATGATATTACTTCCATAATATCTATTTGATCTTTATTTTCTTCAAAGACATCTATTGCTTTTTTCTCTTCTTCTGTTGTTGCAAAAATATAATTGCTATGTATTGCTGTTGAAAATATTATTAAAAATAAAATTCCTATTATTGCACCTAATGCATTAAATCTTTTATCAACTACATAAATTTTATTAAATTTTATTTCTTCTTTTTGTATTTGTGTTTCTTTAGGTTTGGCTCGTCCATACCTTATATCTTGTACTTCTTTAAAAAGGTCGGAAAGATTAGCATTTGACATGTTATTATCTTTTTGTTCTTTCATATTTCTTTCCCCCTTTCATAATACTTTTAAATCTATTTATTCGACTATATTTTATAATATTTATGTCATCTTATCAATAGTTTTTTTTGGAAATTTTCTTACCTCAGTGTTTACTGTTATAATTTACTTGATTTTAGACATATATAATTATATAATATTTTTAATAAATTTGTGAGGTAGAAATATGGAAACTATTTTAATAAATATAATAATTGGAATTGTTGTTTTTGTTGGATTCTTTATTTACTGGGGGCGTGCTTCTGGTTGGTTTAAAGAAGGCGGTATTGTTTATGAATGGTGGCAAAAAAAACGTGAAGAAAGAAAAAAAACAAAAAATAAATAATATTTCCAAATTTTTTAAAAATTTAATACTAAATAACAAAGTGAGACCAAGATTTTCTGCAAAATATAAATTTAAAGAAAATCTTAGTCTCATAATTTTTATAAAAAAGCTTCGCTAATTTGTTTTTCTATTTTATTATTAATCTAAAAAGAAACTTCCATACTGAATTTTGATATTGCATTATCTATTTCAGATTGAATTGTTTCTTCTGGAATATCATCAGATGTTCCAGAATATTTTTCCATCACTCTTATTGATGAAAAAACAAGTGATTTTGCTGTATCTCCATCATCAACAAATTTAGGAAATGTCATAGTTAATTCTTCACTTTTTTGTGGTCCTAAAACTATATTACTTAATTCTGAACGTTTTCTAACTTCATTTGGTAGACTTAGTACAACTTCATCATTCTCTGCGCCATCAGAAACTACTACTGTATAATTTGATCTATTTGTTAATATTACTTTATATTTTTCTATACTATAATTTACAATTTTTCCTACAACATCAACTTTTAAATATTCATTTTCTGATATACTTTTTACATCAGAATAATAAATATAATCTCCTGCACTCATTTCTAATCCATCATCACCATCATAAAATGTTAATTTCTCAGATGTATAAGTATATGTTGAGTTCGTAAGTCCTGTTGATAATAGATCATCTGTATATTTTATTTCATATATATATAATCTTGTTTTTCCATATTTTATATTTGAATAATCTTGTATTGAATATTTTTTAGGTGTTGGCATTTTTACTAAAACATATTGCATAAAATCATATACACTATTATTAAATCCATATTTTCTACAATCTTCTGACAACATATTAAAAGCTTTTTGGTAATTTCCTTCATTACAATAACCTATATATTCATCTATTATTTCTTCTATTGGCTCTTGCATAGATTTTGGTGTAGAAGCTGTAGAAT
>CANEMG010000118.1 GCA_947428535.1 uncultured Clostridium sp.
TATAATTTTTCTTCAAAATCTACTGATAGTGGGAAGAAATCAATTCCTTATCTTGGTTCTTTTGAAGCTGTTACATTTACTAGTACACATGTATCCCCATATCTTACTAGTACACTTCCATTGGCTAGTCCTGCCATTTTTCCTGTTTCTATTACTAGCTTTCTTCCTGCTAGTTCTGTTTCATAAGTTTTAAACATATTATCTTTCTCCTTTTCATTTTTTTGCACCTATTTTATCTTCGCACTTTTTATGCTTTTTAACATTCAATTTGCGTACTTCTCTTTTCTAAGTAAGTTTAGATGGTAACCTCTATAATACATTATTTATTTTTTTATAGTGTATTATACAAGCTACTTACCTATTCTTACTTAAAATCTTAATAAAAGCCCACGCTGAATATAAGCATAGGCTCTTATTGTTAATTATTTTCTTAATCCTAATTTTTCAACGATTTCTCTATATCTGTTTACGTCCTTTTTAGCTAGGTAGTTTAATAAGTTTCTTCTTTTTCCTACCATTTTTAAAAGACCACGTCTAGAGTGATTATCTTTTTTGTGAACTTTTAAGTGTTCTGTTAATTCAGAAATTCTTTCTGTTAATATAGCTATTTGTACTTCTGGAGAACCTGTATCGTTTTCCTCTCTTTTATGAGTAGCTATAATTTCTTGTTTTCTTTCTTTAGTCATTTTTCATATCCCTCCTATTTTTTTATTTGCCATAAACTGAGTATAGAGTAGGCTTTTTTCTTCGAACCAAGTTTATGGTATTTTTTACATTGTTATTTTACTACACTTATCCTAAAAAATCAAGTATTTATTTAAATTTTCAATATTCATCTTTTATTTTTAATTATTTTCTTGATTTTTATATTCTTTTTCTGTTTTTCTTATATAGAAAATTAATTCTATTACTGCAACTACTGTCATTAAATTTACAATTGTAGCAGATACTGGAATTCTTGATATTGCTATAATGCTAGCTATTACTAGTTCAGTTAATAAAATTATTCCAAATAATTTTCCTAATAATTTAAGAACACTCATTTTTCTAAATCTTATAATTAAATATGCTACTATTACTATTACTGATATTAGAACTGGTGATACATATGGTCTTACTAAATCTCTTATTCTTACATTTGATACTGTATATGAAGTTAAATTATCTACTGATAGTTCTGTTTCATATTTTTCATTTATTTTATTTATTAATTCACTTTTTTCTTCATCAGTTATTGATTCTACACTTATATTAACTGAATCATTAAATAAATCTACTGTTCTTACAAGTGTTTGTTTATTTTGAAATACCTCTTTGCAAATGTCTTTTATATTTTTTATATTAACTTCTTTTCCAATTACTATATTCATTTCTTCATGTTGTTCTAACATTAAATCTACATTAAACCCTTTTAAAGCTACAACTACCATCCCAGCAATTATTAAAAGAATTAAACCTAATAATACTATTTTTTCACTTCCACTTAATTTCATTACTTCTTCTCCTCTATCCTTTATTTTATAAAAGCATTAAGCAATCATATACAGCTTGTACCAATAATCCCCAGAATAAAATCATTCCTATACTGCTTATTACTACTCCTGGTACGAAAACAAATATTACTGCTATTATACAAACTGGTACAATCATTAAGTATAGTTCTTTCATATTTTTTCTAAATATATACTTTCTGTTATTATCTTTTAATTCTTTTAAAAATTTTATGTTAAATACATAATTTACTACAATTACTGCTAAATAAGCAATTAATGAATTAATTGTTATTATAACATTTGTATATCGTACAATAATACTTAATATTGCTATATATCCTATGCATAATATTGCAGATTTAAGTCCTTCTAATTTAAATCTTATTATTAAATATAATGATATTAAAGCAATTACTACAACAAATGCTATTATTGCAACTTTTGCCATTGATGGTGTTATTACAGAATTAATATGATTGTCTGAACTTAGTGTATATGACAATGGCATTGTATCTTCATTTATTATTTTTACTATTCTATCTACACTTTCTCCTATTTGCATATATTGATCATGATCTTCTGTAGCATTTCCCATTGGAATTTGTATTGTTCCATTTGATAATTCTTCTGCAAAATATGTTGTGCTTAATGTTTGTTCATCCATATTTATAGATATATAATTTTTTGTTTCTGTTCCATCTTCTGCTGTTACTGCTTGATAATTATTGCTGATTTCTTTTAATTTTTCTGCTCCTTCTTTATCAAATGTTAATTGTAAATATGATTGATATCCGTTTGAATAATTTGATAAGTGAGCTGCTTTTTTTATATGAGAATTATCTATTAATACTAATCCTGTTTGATGATCTATAACTTCAACATTTCCAACAGTTGAAATCATACTTTGTGCTATTTCCACATTATCATCATCTGGTAACTCAACTACTATTTCACCTGTTACAGCATCTAATCTAATATTGTATTCATATACCTTTAATGTTTCTAATCTTTTTTGAATTATCTGTTTTGATTTTTCAAAGTTTTCTATATTGATGTCTTCTTCATTATTTGCTTTTATTGTTCGTGTTTCTTTTGTGTAACCTTCTATATCTGTTTTATCTGGCTCTTCTGAGTTTTCAGTTTTTCCTTCTTCAGTTTCTAAAGATACTTGTGTATTTGAATCTTGCTCTTTAGCAACCACTCCTGATATTTTTCCTTCTGAATCTATATATACTTCTTTGTCCTCTTCAGCATCATCAAGTATATAATGCAATTCTTTTATTCCTTTTAGTTCCATTCCTAAATTAAATTCTGGTAATTTGCTTTTCCAAGTACCATTTTCTTTAATATTTAACCCTAAAAAAGCAATTAATGCAATCGCTACTACCATTAATAATATAGCTATTATTCTAACCTTTTTTAAATTCTTTTCCAAAATAATTACCTCCTATAATAAGTTTGTATCATTTATAATTAATTCAAACCATAATCCTAAATATTTTGCTGCTCTTTTACTCATTTTAGTTCTTTCCATAAATATTTCGAAATAGTCTATGACTGGACATATTTTTGTATCTATTGTTAAGTTTAAGATAACTTTCCTATCTTCAGGATTTATTTTTAATTCTGAACTTGTAACAGCATAATTTACTTCATCGTGTTTGTCAAACAAACTCCTGTCTTTTTTTGAAACTCTGCTTCTGTGTGCATCAGACTTGTCCGCTAAAATTAAAGCAGCAGATATATCACTTACTGCTGTTCCTGTCGATTCATCATGATTTCCTATTGCCATCATAATTTCTGTTCTATCTGATACATCCATATTCATATCTTTTAAAATGTTATAAGCAAGTATCGCTCCTGTATGAGCATGATCTACTCTATTTACTGAATTTCCAATATCATGAATATATCCTGCTATTCTCGCCAGCTCTATTCTATGTTCATCATATCCTAAAGTTCTAAGAACATATGCTGCTCTTTCTGCTACTACTGAAACATGTCTGTTTGAATGTTCTGTATAGCCTAAAACATCTAGTTGCTTCTGAGCATTCTTTATAAGTTCTTTAACTTCAGGATTGTCTATGACATCCTCAAAAGTTACCATATTTCCTCCTTTGTATTTATGTTATCTTATGTAAATGTTCGTTTTATTATCCGTGTAAATTGTATATTAAATCTTTAAAAATATCAACTACTTTTTACAATTATTTTATATTTATTAACTAAAAATTTACTCCTAGTACTCCCCCTACTGCTCCTCCTATTATTCCAAGTATTATCATTATTATTGAATTAATTCCTAAATTAAATTCAAAATTTGCAAAACTTGATATTAAATACAATATAAACATATATATTATTCCTAATATACTTCCATATAAAATACCTTTTTGTTTTTTAGATTTTGATATTCTAAATGCACCAATCATAAGAGATATTGTTGCTATAGCAATAGTTGCTGGTTTTATTATAGTTTCACTTATTGATGTTTGGCAAAGTAAAACTGATAGTATAAAAATTAAAATTAAAGATAATAAAATTGATATAATAAGTTCCCTAATAAGTTCTTTCATAAATTTTCCTCCTAAAACACTTTTTAATGAAAATTTTATATTATACTATTTTATATAATATAAAAATACTTCTATAAAATTATATTTATAGAAGTATTTTTTATAACTTATTTAGTTATTTTTAATATAAATTTATTCAATTGGTACTTTTATTGTAGAATCTGTTTGATTAATTGTATTCTCTACAACATTGTTAAGCTCTGGTGTGTTATTTGATGTGTCTGGTTCTATATTACTTTCTGCATTTTCATTTGAGCTATTTTCTATAAATTCTCCATTTTCATCAATATTAGTTAAATTTCTTTCTTTCAAATAATCTTTAAGATTATATTGTTGTCCACCAATTTCAATATAATATGTTGTTTCTCCTGATTTAGTAATAGCATAAATTTTTGAAGAACTGCATGGTATTA
>CANEMG010000119.1 GCA_947428535.1 uncultured Clostridium sp.
TTCTATTCTAGCAATAGCATTAACATATTTAGGAGAAAAATTAAATGTAGATATTTACTTAGCAGCAATAGTTGTATTTGTTGGAAGAATGTTTATGAATCTTGGAACAATAAGAAGATATTATATAGAAAAATGGATAAATAAGTTAGAGAAAAATAAAACTAAAGAAAAACCAAAAGAAGCATAAAAATATTAATAAAGGATAATGCTATACAGTAATAAGTATAGCATTATTTTTATATAATAAGAAAGAGGCATATATTAAAGCTTCGCTAAATTTTTTATACAAATTTGTTCTATATATTTTTGATTAAAAAAGATATAAAAAGTCGAATTTTGTATTGAATTAAATCGAAAAATGGTGTATATTATGGAATACGTTTTAAATTTTTCAAGAATAACAAAAATATTACAATTTAATTACAAAAACATATCATTTCTACTTGACTTTTTGTTCAAAATGTAATATTCTTATGCCATAAGATTTTTGAAAAGAAAATGTAAAAGTAATTTATAGATGGAGGCGTTAACTTTGGCAATAGGGGATGTAATTGTTGGTATTGATATAGGAACCTCTAAAGTTAGTACTTTCGTTGGAGAAGTAAATAATTTCAATCAAATTGAAATTATATGTAGTACAAGCAGTAAATGTTCAGCAATTCAAAAAGGAAAAATTGTTGATGAAGAAGAATTAAGTATGGCAATAGCTAAAACAATAACTGAAGTTGAAGAAATTTCAAATTTGCAAATAAATTCTGCTTATACAACAATACCAGGGAAGTATATAACAATAGTTCAAAATAGTATTGTAAAAGAAGCAAAGGATAAATTGTCTGGAATATCAATAAAAGATGTTGCATCAGCAATAATTCAAGTTAGAGATATAGAGATCCCAGATGATAAAGTTTTAATAGATATTGTACCAGATAAGTTTATATTAGAAGATGGCAAATCAGTAGAAGACCCTGTTGGTAAATTTAGTAGCAATTTTACATTAACAGCACAAATAATATTAGCAGAAAAAGATTATATAAGACAGTTAACTTCTATATTCAAAAAAGCTGGAGTAGAGATTGATGGAGTTGTTCCAATATCTTTAGCAGAAAGAAACTTAGTATTAGATACTAATGAATTATCAGATAATGTAATGATTTTGGATATAGGAGCAGGAAATACAGAAATAGGAATCTTTAATGGATCAACATTTGTATATACAAATACTATTTCTTTAGGTGGAGATAATATTACAAGTGATATATCGTATGTATTAAATATATCTAAAGAAGAAGCAGAAAAATTAAAAAGGCAATATGGTTTAGCACTAAAATCATTTATTGATAACGACAACAATATAATATTAAATACATGTAAAAGCGTAGATTCTAAGAATATGACAATAAAAAGTTCTGAGCTTATAGAAATAATTGAAGCAAGAATAGAAGAAATATTTACTTTAGTCAATAAAGATATAATTTCAAATGGAATAAAGAACAACATAAACAATGTAATTTTGACAGGAGAAGGAATTGTAAATATTAACAAAAGTGATATGGCAGGAAAAATAATTTTAAATATACCTGTAAAAATTTCTACGGGAAGATTAGTAAGCACTGTAAAATCTACGTATAGAGTTGGATATTCATTAGTAAGATATATAGCAGCAAGACCTTACGCAAAAACAGTTTCTAGCAGTATATCTGTAAAAACTGAGAAAAAGTTACTAAAGACAGTTATGGAAAAAGTAAAAGATTTTTTCTATTCATAAACCAAGTTTTTAATTTTAATATATATAGTATAGAGATTTAGAAGGAGGAAGTAATCTTATGATTATGGATGAGAACGACTTGAATTATATGATGGATGGAACAGCTACAATAAAAGTTATTGGTGTAGGTGGTGCTGGAAATAATGCTGTAAATAGAATGATTGAAGCAGGAATAAGAAATGTAGAATTTATAGCAGTAAACACAGATAGACAAACATTAAATGAGTCTAAAGCTGGATCTAAAATTCAAATTGGAGAAAAGCTAACAAGAGGATTAGGAGCAGGAGCTAATCCAGATATAGGAGCACAAGCAGCAGAAGAAAGCAGAGCAGAAATAGCAGAAGTATTAAAAGGTGCAGATATGGTCTTTGTAACAGCTGGTATGGGAGGAGGAACTGGAACAGGTGCAGCCTCAATAGTAGCTTCAACAGCTAAAGAATTAGGAATATTAACAATAGGTGTTGTAACAAAGCCATTTACATTTGAAGGTAAAAAAAGATTAGCACAAGCTGAAAGAGGAGTTGCAAGCTTAAAAGGAAAAGTTGATACATTAGTAGTAATACCAAATGATAAATTACTACAAGTAATAGATAGAAAAACATCAATGGTAGAAGCATTTAGAATGGCAGATGATGTTTTAAGACAAGGTGTACAAGGTATATCAGATCTAATTTCAGTACCTGGAGTTATAAACTTAGACTTTGCAGATGTTAGAACGATAATGATAAATCAAGGAATGGCACATATGGGAATAGGAAGTGCTAGTGGAGAAAACAGAGCAGAAGATGCAGCAAAACAAGCTATTCAAAGTCCATTATTAGAAACTTCAATAGAAGGAGCAAGAGGAATTATAATAAATATCACTGGTGGAAGTGATATGGGATTACATGAAGCAAATACAGCAGCAGAATTAGTACAAAGAAGTGCAGATCCAGAGGCTAATATTATTTTCGGTACAGTTATAGATGACTCTATGGGAGATGAACTTCAAATAACAGTTATAGCAACTGGATTTGAAAAAGAAGAAGAAAGAAAAACAAATACTCAATATGAAAATATAGTAGCTGAAGCATGGAAAAAAAGAGGTTCAAGCAATATTGCTTCTCAACCAATAAATACTCCACAAAGTGAATCTTCAAGCGGAGATTTAGATATACCAACTTTCTTAAGAAAGAATAGAGGTTTGGGAAATAAATAATATAAATGTATAATTTTATCATATTAAAAAAGAAATAATCATTTTTTGTAGATTATTTCTTTTTTTTTACTTCACAAAATGACAGTATTTTTAAAATTATAGTAGTAGAATTATTTTATATTTAAACTAAAGAAAGGAATAAAATGACTGTATATTTAGATGTTGTGTTTTTTGAAAACGTTGTTTTAAATTATATAATAATTTTATCTACAGCATTAATAAGTAAGTCAAAAATTAATACTAAAAGAATAATTCTATCAAGTATGATAGGAGGGGTATTTGCAATTTTAAACTATATGGTTAGTTTGCATATATTTGTAAGTATTGTGCTAAAAGTAATTATTTCAATAATAATGATACTAATAGCATTTGGCGATTATAATATAAAAAAAGTTTTTAAGCAAATAACCTTTTTTTACTTGGTGTCCTTTACTTTTGGTGGAATAGCATTTATGCTTTTATTTTTTGTAAATCCTAATAATATTATAGTAGATGGAAATCATTTTGTTGGAACATATCCTATAAAAATGGCAGTATTATCAGGTGGTATAGGTTTTATAATTATAAGTGTAGTAGCTAAAATAATAAAAGATAAAATTAGTAAAAAAATAATGATATGTGAATTAGAAATTTTTTATAATGGGAAAGTAAAAAAAATAAAAACTATGTTAGATACAGGAAATTTATTAAAAGAACCAATAAGTAAGGCAGATGTTGTGATAGTTGAAAAACATAGTCTAGAAGGAATGGTATCTGATGAACTGCTGATGGATGTGTCAAATGTATTAGATGGAAAATTAATTGAAGATGAAGCTATTCATTCATATAATTTTAAATTAATTCCTTTTTCATCTTTGGGTAATGACAATGGATTATTAGTAGGATTTAAGCCAGATTACATAAAAGTGTATGGAGAAGAAGAGTGTGTAAGAGATGATGTATTGATAGGAATATATAATGGAAAATTATCTAGAACAAATATGTATACAAGTTTAATTGGACTAAATGTTTTGGATAATTCTAAAAAACTAGAAGAGATAGTTTAAATATAAAATTATGTAGAATAAAGAGATTAAATAATCTAAAATTAAACTTTAAGGAGGTAATAAATGAATTTTTTCAAAGTTTTTAAAAGTAAAGTAATGAAAATACTTGGAAAGTATTGCTATAAAGATGATATGAATAAATTTCCAGTTTTTTATATAAAAGGAAATCAAACTCTACCACCACCTCTTGACAGCATAGAAGAGGAGAAACTACTACAAAAACTTATGTTAGAAGATAAAGATGCAAAACAAATTCTTGTTGAAAGAAATTTAAGACTTGTTGTATATATTGCTAAAAAGTTTGAAAATACAGGAATAGATTTTGAAGATTTAATTTCTATCGGAACTATAGGTTTAATGAAAGCAGTAAATACATTTAATGTTGACAAAAATATAAAATTAGCAACATATGCTTCTAGATGTATTGAAAACGAGATATTAATGCAACTTAGAAAAAATACTCAAAT
>CANEMG010000120.1 GCA_947428535.1 uncultured Clostridium sp.
CACCAAATATTATATATTTTTTTATTTATTATATTTTTATTTTTGGAATTATATATCATTTTAAGAAAAGAAAATTTCATTATTTAAAAATAATATTATCAATAAATTTAAAACAGATTTTTAGAAATAAATACAATAAAAAATATTTTAGAATTTTAATAATTATAATTTTAATTATATTAATAAATCCGATAAATAAATTAAATAGAAATTTAAAAATATATTTTGTAGATGTAGGACAAGGAGAGTGTAGTGTAATAGTTACTCCAAAAGGAAAAAATATAATTATAGATGGAGGAGAAGGAAATACAGATAAATATGATTATGGAAAAAAGGTAGTTTTGCCATATTTGTTAGATAGGAAGATAAGAAAAATAGATTATATGATTATATCTCATACAGATAGCGACCATATTGGCGGTTTGTTTGCAATTTTAGAAAATGTGAAGGTAGACAAAATTATTATAGGAATACAGCCTGAAAATTCAAAACAATTAGAGAGTTTAATAAAAATTGCGAAGAAGAAAAAAATAGAGATTAAAGTGTTGCAAGCAGGAGACAAATTAAAAATAGAAGAAGAATTGTTTATTGATATATTATGGCCAAATAAAAAAGATCTAATAGCAGATAATCCATTAAATAATAATTCTTTAGTGTGTAAATTAATATATAAGAAATTTACAATGTTATTTACAGGAGATATAGAAAAAGATGCAGAAGAAAAAATAGTACATTTATATAGAAATACAAATATATTAGAAAGTAGCTTTTTAAAACTTGCACATCACGGATCTGGAACATCTAGTTGTCAAGACATTTTAGAAATAATAAAACCTAAAATAGCACTTATAGGTGTAGGAAAGAATAATAAGTTTGGATACCCTAATAATGAGGTAATTAAAAGATTAGAAATTTGCGGTACAAAAATTTATAGAACAGATGAATATGGAGAGATAATTATAGAAGTAGACAAGAATGGAAAATATTTTGTATCAACTAATATTCATTAAAAATATTTATTTCCAAGAACATGAATAAAAATTACCAGTTTCTTGCATAATAGGAATAGGTGATAAATATATGAGAAAAATACTGTTTTATAGTATACTGATATTTGCTTTTTCAATAGGAATAGGTTATTATTATTCAAGTTTATGGAAAAAAGAAAATATGAGTGTTATAGATGAAAATCAAAATAATAATGTTTTAAATACTGCAACAGAAACAGCTTCAATAGAAGAAAAAGTTAGTTATAATGCAAGTTTTGCTTTGAAAAAGTATTATAATGAATGTGGTCACTTTAAATTCAATTATTCAGAATTACCAAATGAAGTTATAAATTTAAGTAGAACAGAACTTGAAAAATTATATCCAGACTGGAAGATTGAAGAATTTAGTAGCAATAATGTTGTTTTAGCACAGAATTTAGATAATATTTGTGATGAACATTATGTATTAAAATTAGAAGATGAAAATGTAGAAGTTTATCATATTGAAAGTGATGAGCATTTAATGTTATATAAGAGTACTGATATAAGTAAAGAGTATTTGACAAGTGATGATATAAATAGTTTAGAAAATGGGATATATGTTTATGGAATTGCAAATTTAAATTCTGCTATGGAAGATTTTGAATAGATAATAAAAAAATAAAGAAAAAAGAGGAAGCTTTTGCTTCCTCTTAAATTCTATTTTACATCAAATTTTAAGGTATCATTATCCATATAACCATAAATTGTTTGACCTGAAACAACATCTCCTCTTAAAACCATTTCTGCTATTTCATCTTCAATTAATTTTTGAATTGATCTTCTTAAAGGTCTAGCACCATATTTTAAATCAGTTCCTTTAGCTGCTATATATTTTTTAGCTTCTAAATTTAGTTCTAATTTTATTTCTTTATTGTTTAAAGCCTCTTGTGTTTTGTCTAACAATAAATCAACGATTTGCAATAATTCTTCTTCTGTTAAAGGATTAAATGCTATGATTTCATCAATTCTATTTAAAAATTCAGGTCTAAATAAGTCTTTTAATGCACCTAACATTTTATCATTATTCATTATTGTTTGATTTCCAAAACCAATTGAATTATTATTTAAGTTTGAACCAGCATTTGAAGTCATAATAATTATTGTATTTTCAAAATTAACTGTATTTCCTTGTGCATCTGTAAGTTTTCCATCATCTAATACTTGTAGTAATATATTAAATACATCAGCATGAGCTTTTTCAATTTCATCAAATAGTATTATTGAATATGGTCTTCTTTTAACTTTTTCTGTTAATTGACCAGCATCATCATATCCAACATATCCTGGAGGTGACCCAATAAGTTTTGATGTTGAGTGACTTTCCATATATTCGGACATATCAACTCTAATTATATTATCTTCACTACCGAACATTTCATAGGCAAGAGCTTTTGCAAGTTCTGTTTTACCAACACCAGTAGGACCTACAAATATGAAAGAAGGTGGCCTTTTTGTACTTTGAAGTCCAGCACGATTTCTTCTAATTGCTTTAGATACAGCTGTTACAGCTTCGTTTTGAGAAATTACGTGTTTGTGTAAGTTTGTTTCTAAATTTAGTAATTTTTCTGTTTCTGCTTCTGTAATTTTTGTAACTGGGATTTTTGTCCAACGTTCAATTACTTCGGCTATATCTTGAACAGTAAGTATTGCAGGTTTTAGATCTTTTTCTATTTCTTGCATACGTTCTGTAAGATTACATTCTTTTGTTTTTAAATCTGCTGCTTTTTGATATTCTTCAATTGAATCAGAAGAAACTGCTTCTTCTTTTTCTTCAGCTACTTTTTTTAACTCATTTTTTATAAGTTCTAGTTCAAATAGTGCTTTGTTTTTTAAGTTAATTTTTGAACAAGCTTCATCTATTAAATCAATTGCTTTATCTGGTAAGAATCTGTCATGTATATATTTTTCTGACATTTTAACAGTTTTTTCTATAATGTCTGGTGTTATTGTTACTTTGTGATAATCTTCATAATATTTTTTAATTCCTTTTATAATATTTATAGTATCATCTATAGATGGTTCTTCTACTAAAACTGGTTGGAATCTTCTTTCTAGTGCTGAGTCTTTTTCAATATATTTTCTATATTCTTTTAAAGTAGTAGTTCCAATTAGCTGAATTTCTCCATTAGATAGTGAAGGCTTTAATATATTTGCAGCATTCATAGAATGTTCTGCATCACCTGCACCTATTATATTATGAATTTCATCTATTACTAATATTATATTTCCATAAGTTTTACATTCTTCAACAAGTGACTTCATTCTAGCTTCAAATTGACCTCTAAATTGAGTTCCTGCAATTACTGCTGTCATATCTATTAAGTATACTTCTTTATTTAATAATTTTGCTGGAACTTCTTGATGAGCAATTTTGATAGCTAATCCTTGAGCAATGGCTGTTTTACCAACACCAGGTTCTCCGATTAAACAAGGGTTATTTTTTGAACGCCTATTTAAAATTTGAGTCATTCGTTCAATTTCTTGTTCTCTTCCAATAACTTCATCTAATAAACCATTTTTTGCTTTATCTGTAAGGTTTGTTCCAAATGTATCTAAAAATTTCTTTTTATTATTTTTAGCTTTTTTCTGAACTTTTACAGTTTTACTATTAGAAGTATTATCAGTTTCGGACTCCTTTGCATTATTTGGATTTGAGTCATTATTTGTGGCTCTAAAAATACCAAATATGTTTTTTACAGGATTTGCATCATCTTCTAAATCTATGCTTTCTAGATCTTCAGAGTTTATTCCTAATGCTTCTAAATTCATGTTTTCTGAAAAATCTTTTAAAATGTTTTCAAATTGATTTGACATATCCTCAATTTCTTCATTTGAAATATTAGCATTTTTGGCTAAAACTTCAAGAGGATTTATTCCTTTTTCTTTTGCACAGTTATAGCAAAGACCTTCAACAGTTTTTTTGCCATTTTCCATTTTATTTAAAAATACAACGGCTGTGTTTTTATTACATACTGAACATATCATTTAAATTATTCTCCTTAGTTTAAAATTACTAATTTTTAATTAGTAAGGTGATATTCTTTAAAAATAATAATACAATATTTTTAAATTATAGTCAATGGATTTTTATTGAAAAATCTAAATTATATCAAAAAAAATAGCAGACAGATTGCGCGAGTGCTATTGAAAAAAATTGATTGATATTTTATTTTATAAATGTTATAATATGAGCAGTTTTTATATAGTATGAAGTATATATTATTGATATAACTTTCCATATGATATAAATATAGCAGAATATATATTTTGTTTTTTATAAAGGAGATTCGAATGAGAAGAAGCATAAGAAAATTTTTCGATTCATTGTATGGTACAAAAAAGTATTTATTTTTTGTAGCTTTAATTTTAATTTGTGTAGTAGCATTATGCTTAGGTATATATGCACAATTTTTTTATAAATATTCAGAT
>CANEMG010000121.1 GCA_947428535.1 uncultured Clostridium sp.
ATATGATTAAAAAGCTTCACAAAATGCTAAAAGAAGGAACATCAGAAGAAAGAAATGATGATTATAATGTAGGTGAATATAAAAGTTTTGCGAACGAAGCTGTTGGAATGAAAACAGTTTCGCCTAAAGATGTTCAAAAAAATATGGATAAATTGCTAGATTGGTATAATTCTTTAAATCAAGTTACTCTTAAAAAAATAGTAAATTTATATGCGGTATTTGAAAAAATACATCCATTTCAATCAGGTAATGGAAAAATAGCTAGATTAATTGTTTTTAAGGAATGTTTAAAAAATAATATAGTACCATTTTTTATATTAGAAAAAGATAAATTAGAGTATTTTAATGCTTTGAAAAAGTATCAGGATAAAGAAAAAGAATACTTAATTAATATTTTTGAAAAAGCTCAAAATCAATATATAAATTTGATGCAAGATTATTTAAAATAAAATTTTAAAAATTATTGACAAAAGTAAAAGAAATGTGCTAATATATATGTGTTGTTAATAAAACAGCACATGGAGAGGTGGTCGAGTTGGTTTATGGCACCAGTCTTGAAAATTGGCGTAGGTTTGTAGCCTACCGTGGGTTCGAATCCCACCCTCTCCGCCAACAAAAATTGGAAGCTGAAAAATGTCTTAAGAGCTTCCTTTTTTATTATAAACTATTTAAAGAGAGCATTTGGAGATTTACCCAAGTGGTTGAAGGGGACGGTTTGCTAAACCGTTAGGGTTGCGTAAGTGGCCGCGAGGGTTCAAATCCCTCAATCTCCGCCAAAGGAAACAGTATTATTTTTGTACTGTTTCTTTTTTTTATAGATAATAGATTGAGATTGTATTTATACAACAGATTTGCAACATTATGTAAATTATGGTATAATTAAATTGTTACAACAGGCTTTTTTTTATGTCCTTTTGTACAATAGAAGCTAATAACAATATAAAGAATTAGGAGGACAGAGATGAATTCAAATGAACTTTTTTTGTATCTGGCACCACGGTGCTTATTTGCAACACTGATAATAAATGCCATAGTAATAATATGGTATATTTGGTGTACACGGAAAAACCGAAAGAGAAACATATTTAATATGAAAGCATTCATTATGGGGATAGATAGTCTTATAGCAGTTATGCTTTTTCTGATAGTGTTTTTTGTACCCAATTCAATTGTCAGTGGATTCTTGCCAACAATAACGAAATATGAAGAAAAAGTTTTACCTGCAGAAACAATTTGGGTTGAAAATATAATTGAACATGAAAATATCATTGAAATACCATCAATTATATTACCTATTGAGCCTGAAGGTAAAGAGGCGGTAGTTATTGATACTTCTTCTGAAAACCTGTCAACGTTTATGATGCAGTTTTATGGAGAAAATGTTGAATTTTTCAATAGCCGTCAGGAAGCTACATATTTAAGTAGTGGTAATGGATTTAGAAATTATACAGGAATTGATTTAAGAGAAATAGAGTATAATGAAGAATCTAATGCTTCTATAGTGAATCTTGATAAGCTAGGTTACGACACAATTTGGCTTTTTACGGATTTAAAAAATATGAAGCTTGAGGCAATGCATTGTAAAGTGGTGGTTTATATTCCACATTCGGTTACAGTGCAGAAAATTGAAGAACTAAAAACATTAGGTGATGTAACAGTGATAACAGTTGAGAACATAAAGTGAGGTAGAGGTATGAAAAAAAATACAATTATAAACATCAGTGTTTTTATAACAAGCTACTTACTGTTTGGAAGTATATTGCTGCTGTTCTTTATGTGTAACACCAAAAAAGTTTACACAGAAGTAGAGCAAGATTCAATCTATAAAAAAATAGATAAAGTAGTAGAAGTAGATGTGTATCGGCAGGATAGCCCCATAGTAGCAACATCAAAAAAGCAGGGAAAAGAGATTATATTGTTAGATAAATCTGGATCAATGGAGGAATTTATTACAGATTTATATAAAAACAATGTAGAGTTCTTTAAAAAGAAGGATATGTGGGCATTTGACACGGAAGTATATAAGGATGTATTAATAGAGGATATAGAGTTTTCAGGTGATACAGATGTATTTCAGGCAATTAATATGGCGGCAGATGCAGGTTATGACACAGTTTGGCTATGTTCCGATTTGGAACATAACACAGGTGAAATTCAATTATCCAAGCTATCAAAAGATATGCAGATTATTGTTTATTCACCTAAGATTTTGAATTCTGAAAAAACAGAAAATGTTATAGAAGAATTCAAAAGTGGCCAAGTAAAGGTTATAACAATAAATTAGTTTATGAAGTGGAAAGCAGGGGGCTACCCCTGCTTTCTTAATAAAAAGAACTCTCAAAATCAAAATTAAGAGATTTTAAGAGTCTTCTTTATATAATATGTTATTTGTTTTTTAGTTTTGCTTCTTTTTCATTTTCATTAACAATGTTTTCAATTTCAATTGCTTTTTTAGATTTTTTATTTCTTTTTAGATTATCTTTAGCAACAGTTGTAAGTAATTTTATTCTATTTGTTTGATTTGTTTCACTTGCACCTGGATCATAATCAACAGGAGTTATATTTGCATAAGGGTATTTTTCTCTAATTGATTTTATTACTCCCTTACCAACAACGTGATTTGGCAAGCAAGCAAAAGGTTGAATGCAAACAATATTTGGAATGCCATGTTCAATGTATTCCACCATTTCAGCGGTTAAAAACCATCCTTCTCCTGTTTGATTACCTATTGACAAAATATCTTTTACATTGTTTTCTAATTCAAATATATTGCAAGGTAGTAAATAATCTTTCTTAGAATTTTTTAAAGATGTTTTTATATCTTTTTCTAACATTTCTATAAGATTAATAGCTATTTTAAATAGTTTAGATTTTGTTTTATCTTTGTTTAATAGTTTGTAATTTGTAATTTTGTGTGTTGCAATAAATTTGATAAATCCCATAAAATCAGGAGCAATAACTTCAGCACCTTCTTTTTCAAGAACATCAACAACAAAATTGTTTCCAAAAGGGTGATATTTTATAAGAACTTCACCAACGACACCAACTTTAGGTTTTTCAATAGATGTATCAAGCTCTATTTTTTCAAAGTCATTTACTATATCATAAATACTTTGTTTAAATTGTATAAAGTTCGATTTGCTTACTAAAGTTTTACATTTTTCCATCCATTTATCAAAAATCTTTTGTGTTTCACCTTTATTTATTTCATAAGCTCTATTTTTATAAAGTAATTTTTGCAATAAATCTCCATAGAATATAGCTTTAATCAATTTTTTTGCCATTGGAATTGTAATTTTAAAACCAGATGCTTTTTCCATACCTACAACATTAAATGATATTATAGGAACATTTGCAAAACCAGCATCTTTAAGAGCTTTTCTTATAAATCCAATATAGTTAGTAGCTCTACATCCACCACCTGTTTGTGACATTATTAAAGCAGTTTTATTTATATCAAATTTTCCAGATTGAAGAGCTTCTATCATTTGGCCAGTTGTTAATATTGAAGGATAACATGCATCATTATTTACATATCTTAATCCTGTTTCTACAGTTTTATCTGTACATTCTTTTAATACTTTTACTTTATATCCTAAAGAAATTAATGCTGATTCTAATAATTCAAAATGAATAGGAGCCATTTGAGGACAAAGAATTGTGTAATCTTATTTCATAAGTTTTGTAAATGAAACTCTTTTTACAGAATAATCTCCCAAAACTTCAGGTGATTCAGATTTTTCAGCTTCTTCATTTTCTTTTTGTGCTATACGTTTATTCATACTAGCAAGTAGAGAACGAATACGTATACGTATTGCACCTAAATTATTTATTTCATCTATTTTTATAAGAGTATACATGTTTTCATAACTTTTTAGTATTTCTTCTACTTGATCTGTTGTCACTGCATCTACACCACAACCAAATGAGTTTAATTGAATCATTTCTAAGAAATCATGTTTTCCAACAAATTCAGCTGCTGCATATAATCTAGAATGATATACCCATTGGTCAACAACACGTAATTGGTTACTGACACCATTATGAGGTTCACAAATACTATCTTCTGATAATACACAAAGGCCTAAACTTGTTATTAATGTATCAATACCGTGATTTATTTCTGGATCTACATGATATGGTCTACCAGCTAAAACTATTCCTCTTAAGTTGTTTTCTTTTATATATTTTATTGTTTCTTTTCCCTTTTTTCTAACATCGTTTTTATATTGTTGATATTCCTTTTCGGCAGATTCAGCAGCTATTATTAATTCCTTTTTGGTAAATTTGTATTCTTTAAAACACTCTAAATCATATACAACTTTAACTAAATTTTTGATGTCATCAATAGGTAAGAATGGATTTATATATTTTACAGTATCTTTTCTTAATTCTTCAATATTATTTTTTATAACTTCAGAATATGAAATTACTATAGGACAGTTATAGTTATTGTTTG
>CANEMG010000122.1 GCA_947428535.1 uncultured Clostridium sp.
TGTCTTATGTGCGCCGCCAGCGTTTATCCTGAGCCAGGATCAAACTCTCTTGTTTATGGTATCTATATTTTATAAATATAAATCTATTTGAGTTTGAGCTTTTAAGCTCGATTAATTTTTTTGGTAGTTTATAACTACCGCTTGGTTTCTCTTAAAGGATATTTATTGTTTACTTTTCAATGTACTTTTTCTTATTCACTTCCCGTGAACGAGTTTTATTTTAACACAAATCATACTATAATGTCAACACTTTTTTAAAAACTTTTTTAATTTTTTTTATAGCTTTTTTTGTATTAAATTTTGTGCTATAAATCGCTTGTTTTTATCTAGCGACTATTTAATATTCTACCACCATCACAATTGGTTGTCAACAGCTTTTATAAAATTTTTTTTGCCAATTTTTTCCATTATTTACAACTAACTTTTTTATTTTCCTATAATTCTTTTATAATCTTCTAATGCCTTTTTAGTAGTTATTGTTATTTTTTCTGGAAGATTGTCTAAAGAAAACCATTTCATATCTGATGCTTTATCAGGTTCCATTATCTTAGGTTCTCCTTTTTCTATCTTACACAAATAACTCGCTGCTACCCAATGTGCATTTTATTCTTTTATAATATGATTACAAACACCCATAATAGAAATTATTTTTACATCCAAGTCTGTTTCTTCTTTTGCTTCTCTTATAACGGTCTCTTCTAAAGTCTCAAACATTTCTACTCTTCCTCCTGGTATACACCAGTGGTCTTTCTCTGCTGGAACTGCTCTTTTTTGTAATAATAATTCATTCTTTTCATTTACAATAAAAGCGCCTACTCCAACTCCAATATAATCCTTTCCTATTTTCATATTTATCTCCTATTCTAATATTCCATTTATATTAATCTTTTATTTCTTCATTATCTACATCTATATCTGACTCTGATACAATAGCTGGGTATACAAAATTAAGTGGTAATATTAAGACTAATATATATACATATCTTAATGCTTGTGCCATAGGAGTAGCTATCATTATTGTTCCCCATAAAATTATAGCTGGCAAATATCCTATTAAATTTTTCTTGTTACTAATTCTAAATGTAATAAACATACTAAGTATAGTTATCCAAAAGAAAAATCCTCCACTATAATATGAAACTTTTAATAAATCTTCACTAAAAGATATATTAAAGTTATTACCTATTAAGTCTTCATTTGGTACTCTATCATTTATTGACTCCCATACTTCAGCTGATATATATGCTTCTGGTCCTTTTACATTAAATGTCCAAAATCCTGAAGTTTGAAGTAAATATGCTCTAACATATTCGGCCGGATTTTGTACAAGCAATTCAGCCCATAATTTTAAATATTCTCCTTTATGCTCTTCTAAATACTCTTCGTTAAAAGCACTATCCCATTTAACTTTATCTGCAAGCATCGCTCTATATTTCGTTTTAATAATATCTTTAGGTATAACTTTTTCTATCTGTTCCATCTGTGCTTCTGTTATGTTTCCATCTGTAGCCACTACTCTTGAAATCTGTTGTATAGGTATACCAATACTCTCTATGAACTCAGTTTTTTCTATTCCTAAAACTGGATATAAACTTTCTATAATAAACGTTAAAATAAATGCGCTTATAGAAATAATATAAAACTTTTTGATATTTTGTACGTAAAAATCTTTTTTAAATCCTTTTATATATGTAACAAACAAGATAAGTATTGATGCAAGCACAATAAATTTTCCATTATTTCTTAAGAAAATCAATAGAAAACTATATAAATTAAATTTTGCTATGTTTTTTATTAAAATGTTTTTTCCTTTAAAATCATATAATAAATCAATTAGTACTAATATATATAATAATAAAACTAATGAAAAAGGCGTATCTTTCCAAATTGAAATACTATATAAAGGATATAATTTGAAAAATGCTAAAAATAATGTTATACCAACAGCAATTATTGGATTAACTTTTCTTTTCAATAGCCAATATACCAAATATGTTAATGTTCCTACCATAAATAATATTTGTAGAAATGAAAACACTCCAAAACCTAATATTATATTTGGCTCAAATAATTTAACTATATTCAATAATAATGTATATAAAACTGGATGATGTGCTGAAATAGTTCCATCTTCACCTAACATTTCATATGAAATAATTGTATCTATAAAAACTCCACCTGGATATAAACTAAAATAATATATTAAGAAAATTACTAATAAAAAAATAAATGTTGCTACACAAAATGTTTTTTTCTTTCCATATTCTTCTTTTACTATAATTATATTAATCATTTTTCTATAGACTTTTTCTATAAAGTAAAGAACAAAATAAATTAATGGAATTAGAAATATAAATATTTTTAATTCACTTAAAAATATCAATTCCATATAATTCTCATCATATACCATTCCTAGAAAAACTATTTTATTCATACAAAATAAAGCAACAGAAAATATAATAGAAAACAATAATCTACTATATGATATTTGTCTTAATATTTTTTTCACAGCACCCTCCATTTTGATATTTCTATTATACAAAAACAAGGTAGAAACCTTAAAGTTGTATCTACCTTGTCTATATCTAATATCTATTATCTATTTAAACCTTTTCTTCCAGCATATATAGCAAGATCTTCTAACTGGTCTTCTATATTTAATAATCTATTATATTTTGCAACTCTATCTGTTCTACAAGGAGCTCCTGTTTTTATTTGTCCTGCATTTGTAGCAACTGCAACATCTGATAGAGTTGTATCTTCTGTTTCACCACTTCTATGAGAAACAACTGCTGTCATTCCATTCTTTTTAGCAAGTTCTATTGCATCTAATGTTTCTGTTAATGTTCCTATTTGATTTAATTTGATTAATATAGAATTTGATACTCCTAAATCTATACCTTTTTGTAATCTTTTTATATTTGTTACAAATAAATCATCACCAACTAATTGGATTTTATCTCCTAATCTATCTGTTAATACTTTCCATCCATCCCAATCTTCTTCTGATAATCCATCTTCTATTGAGATAATTGGATATCTATTTACTAAATCTTCATAGAAATCAACCATTTCTTCTGTGTTTTTTGTTACTCCTATTTTCCAGAAGTGATACATTCCTTCTTTTCCGATTTTTTTAGCTTCATCATACATCTCTGTAGCTGCTACATCTAATGCTAAACATACTTCTTCTCCTGGTTTGTATCCAGCTTTTTCAATAGCTTCCATTATTAAAGATAATGCTTCATCTTCATCTTTAACATTTGGTGCAAATCCACCTTCATCTCCAACACCTGTTGCTAATCCTTTTGCTTTTAATACTTTCTTTAAGTTATGATAAATTTCACAACACATTCTTAAACATTCTGTAAATGATTTTGCTCCTACTGGCATAATCATAAATTCTTGTACACTTAATGTGCTATCAGCATGTTTTCCACCATTCATTATATTCATCATTGGAGTTGGTAATACTTTTGCATTTGTTCCTCCAATATATTGATATAATTCCATTCCTAAAGAAGCTGCTGCTGCTCTAGCTACTGCTAAAGAAACACCTAATGTTGCATTTGCTCCTAATTTTGCTTTATTATCTGTTCCATCTAAATCTATTAAAGTTTTATCTAATTTAACTTGGTCATATACATTCATACCAACTATTTTTTCTCTAATTATTGTATTTACATTTTCAACTGCTTTTAAAACACCTTTTCCTAAGTATCTTGATGAATCTCCATCTCTTAATTCAACTGCTTCAAAACTTCCTGTTGATGCTCCTGATGGAACCATAGCTACTCCACTAAATCCACCTGCTATTACTTCAACTTGTACTGTTGGATTTCCTCTAGAATCCAAAATTTCTAAAGCTTTAACGCTTTCAATTTCTAAATAATCTTTCATTATAAAGACCTCCTACTTTTTATTAGTTTAACTAACTATATATGTTTTGAGTTTAAATTTTCCTTGCCGATTTGAATTGTATCACAAACATATATTATTTTCAAGTACTTATTTTCGTGGTTTCGTTGATTTAGTATTATACTTGAAAAATTTATATAAATTATTTATAATGCTATTATGAGAAAATTAATAGTAAATCAAAAATATGATAAAAAGAAATTAAATAATTTTATTTTAGATTCTTTTCCTAATTTAAATAAAAACACTTTATTTAAAGCTCTTAGAAAAAAGGATATTAGAATTAACAATAGTAAAGTTTCTTCAGATACTACTGTGTATTTAGGAGATGAAATTACTATTTATATTACTGATAATTATCTTTTAGGAGAATCTAATTTTAAAATTGATATTATATATGAAGATGACAATATACTGGTTGTTAACAAACCTGAAAACTTACCAGTAACAGAAGATTCTTCTTCTAGTACTAATTTAGCTTCAATTTTAAATAAGAAATATGGAAATAACTTAAAACCTTGTCAT
>CANEMG010000123.1 GCA_947428535.1 uncultured Clostridium sp.
CTTTTTAATATTGATAAAACATTTTTGTAATTTATTTTTGTCTCTTTATCTATAAGTTTTCTAGTAATAATAAAATAATCATATACAATTAAAATTACTAAATTTACAATTATTACAGCTAAACAAGCTAGTCTTAAATCTCTTGTTATTAAATCTACTATTAAAAATAATGCTATTCCTATAAATCCTTTTAAAGTTAGTGATTGTCCTGATTTATATAAAATATCATTTTTTTGCATTACTCCATAAAGAATGTCTGAAAATGCTTCTAAACCTTTGAATATAGCAAGCAATGCAAAAATTGTAGTTTTGAATCCTGTATATTGTTTTATAACTAAAAATCCTGTTGCTCCTATTAACATTATAAAACAGGTAAATGCTCTATTAGCTATATAATCTTTATCTTTTATTTTATTTTCAATATCTGTTACCTGACATAATCTTCCTGAATACATTGCTAAAGTATATAAAATAGTAGCTGTTGCATATGCTATTGAAAATATACCAGCTGTTTGTATATCATTAACTCTTGTTACTATAATTAAGATAAACAAAGATTTAAAAGAATTTATTCCTGTACCTAAACTATTCCATATGAAATTTTTCAAGAATGCTTTTTTCTCTGAATCCATCTATTACAAAACTCCTATTAAAAATATTATTCTAAGCATTAAATCATCTATTATGTTAATTCTTATTTTTTTAGAATAAAATGCTTTTTTTAAAGCAAGTCCTATACTATAACCTTCTTCTGAAAACAAATCAATAATCTTTTTATTTTCATCTGATAATTCATAATAGTAATAGTCTTTAAAATTTATCATTTGTTGTTTAATATCTCTCATGCCATCTTTAAATAAAAGGTTCTTTATTCTCCAAATAAGTAATCTAATATAACCTTGACCTTCAGATGTAGCATTTTCTTTTCTTCTTCTATATTTCACAACAGTTACATTATCGTATGCTACATTTCCCATCCCAATACATAACAAATATGTCCACCAATCGTGGAAAAAGCAAGATTTTGGCATATTTTCTATAATCATATCTCTTGTTTTTTTATTTACAGTCATTGTCATTCCTTGTGTTACACACGCAAATAAAGCTGATAAAAATGAGAATTTCTTATTTTTAGGTCCACTTGATAAGAATTTCATATTTTCATCATAATAATCTGAATTGCCAAATGCCATATTAGGTTTTGTATTATCTAATTTATTTAAAGAATTAACTGCTAATTCTATTTTATTGTCAATCCATACATCATCTTGATCTGCATATGCATAATAATCTGCTTCAGCTAATTTAAGAAGCTCAAAAAAACTTTTTATAAACCCTAAATTTTCTCCTTCATATAGTTTTATATTATCGTATTTTTCTTGATATTCTTTTATTATATTTACAGTATTATCTTTAGATCCATCATCTCTTACTATTATATCAATATTTGAATATGTTTGATTTAATATTGAATCTAACTGCTCTGCTACAAATCTTTCTCCATTATATGTAGACATTATAACTGCTACTTTTTTATTGTTCATTCTTAATCAATACCTTCCATTACTTTATATATATATATATCATCTTCGCTATATAGTTCTTCAAATTTATTCGAAAAAGCTTCTTTACTAAAATCTGCTGTTGAAAGAATATATTCCACATCAATTTTGTTTAAATCTTTATAATTTAATTTTATTGCAATATTGTCTGGATATAGTAATTCTACTGTTGTTTCTTCATCTGTAATTTCAACATTTACATGTGCATATCTATTATAAATTTTTCTAAATTCTTCTGCTTTATCTCCTAAAAGAGTATCAAATAATTCCATATTTGGATATAATTGTGTTGAATTTAATGTAGATATTCCATTAGCAAGTGCATAATCATTTACATACCATCCTCCATCACTTACAACCCAAATTGCTGATGGATTAGTTTCTTTTATTTCTTGCATTTTTATTGCAACTGGTTTTGTATAAAAAATATCTGTTGTTCTAATTACTGGATTTACTCTTAGTCCGCTCATTAAAGCTATTGCTATTATTCCATATATAGTATAATTTTTTATTTTTTCATCATTTAAGTTTAATATTCCAAATATTGCTAATAAAAATATTTCTCCACCTAATAATAATTTAAATTTATCTAAATAATGAAAATCCTCAGCATATCCAATTGTTGTTTTTGCTTTATAAATTATAAATAAAGTTGCAAAAACAGATAAGAAATATGTAAATTTTTTATTTAATAATTTATCACCTTTTTCAAAATTTCCCATCAGATATATTAATGCATATATACAAACTGTTCCAAGTGGTATTGTAACTCTTCCTGCTGTTGTCATAGACATTTTTGTAATTTTAGCAAGTATGCTTGGAAAACCAAATACACACCAAATACTTAAGAATCCTCCAACTACTAACATTGGTATCCAAAAGTGTAAATCTTTTTTATTTCTAATTACATATATTAATCCTAGTATTAAAGGAATTGGATAGAAAGATAACATACTTGAGTACTCACAAGGATTTAAGAATTCTTCAAAGGTAAAGAAGATATCATAAAAATATGAATATAAATTGTATGCTCCTCCTCCTACTTCATTTCTTTCTCCTGGATAGTCTGTACTCATCTCAGCTACTAAAGTATCTTTTGAAATCATGTACCATCTTCCAAGTAATAATACTATACAAATTATAGTAACACATATAACCGCTATATCATGTTTTGTAAATCTATAATTTCCATATTTAATATTTTTGAAAAGTATCCAAACTACCATTGCTAAAAATACATATCCAAATGATACTTGCCAAGCTGGATAAAATACAAATACGTACGATAATCCAGAAATTAAAATTCCTAGTGCACATAAATATTTGTTTCTTTTTTTGTCTGTATTCATAAATTTATCTATAAGAACAATTGCAATTTGTCCCCAAATAAGTGTATCCATACAGTACCACCATTGTACTGCTGATGAAAATGTTATTGCTATCATTCCTGCTAAAGATACTTTTTTATTTTTCTTTGTAAGTATTAAACATAATTCATAAGAGCCAAGTAACATTGCTGTAAGTCTCACATACCAATAAAAACTTAGTCCTACATCATTTCCAAATAGCATAAATCCAATCTGAAAAGGTCTTCCTAGCATTAGAATGTCTGCTACTGGAGAATTTGCTACGGTAAACATATCTGTATCTGTACCTCTTAAAACATTAGAAAAGTATTTAAAAGGTGTTTCTGCTTTACTTTGAGATAATATATATGTTGTTGATGTTGCCCATTCATCTGTTCTAATCATTCTAGGTTTTCCAAGTAATGTATGATATCTTGTGTCATCATGATGTGATTGAATTAAACTATTGAAATTTACTATTGAAGACCCTGAATATTTGAATATCATTACAAACAACAAAAAGGCACAAGCAATTTTGTACCTATGTTTATGTATAAATTCATACATCTTAGGAAGTTTAAATACAAAGTGAATTCCTATGAACATAAAAATTATAGAAACTAACATAATTCTATTTTTAGATATGAACTCTGGATACCATCTTCTAAATATTGTGTACTCACAAGCTATGCTAAGTAATCCAGAAAAAATTACAACTAATAATACTTTAGTCTTTGTAAAATTCTCTTTACTTATAAAAAAATTAATCTTTTCAATAACTTTATTTACTATTTTTTGCAATCTATCAAACATAATAAATTTTTCCAATCTTTAATTATTATTATATAGATTTTAACTTATTTTTTAAGCAGTTTACTCCTTTTGTATATTTGAGGATTGTAAAATCTTTGATTTTTACAATGCCAGCGGAATACAACAAATAGAAAAATAGATTAAAATCTAATACACTTACCATTTTACTTCTAACTTAACCACATCTAATAAAAATCTATTTACCCAAATATATACAATAGGCAAATGAAGTTTATAGAACAAATGAACTCCCCAAATACAAATAGATTTAAATCCTTTAGAAAAACAATGAGACATTTTATAATGTTTACTGTTTTTCCATTCAGGAAAATTCTCATTCATATATTTTATTATACCTTTTAAGGCCTCTGACATCTTTACAGATTTATCGTAAGATAACATAAAAGCCCAAGAAATTGCTAAGTGAAGAAATACCATTGCAGCCAAAGTATCTTTATATTCTTCATATTTTCCTATTTGAATAGCATGCTCTTTTGTTACTAAGAAATATTTTTTTAAGTTTTCAATGTCCTTTTCATTCATACTATGAATTTGTGAACTTGAACGTAAATAATAATGGTACAAAACATCTGGTATAAATGTTAATTTTTTTACTCCATCCATATAAGAGTGTATTAAAAATAAAGTATCATTACATCCTCTAAAAGGTAAAAATTCTAGATGTTTTACTTTTTCT
>CANEMG010000124.1 GCA_947428535.1 uncultured Clostridium sp.
AAATTTATTTTTTTATTCAAATATACTTTTTAAGCAAGGAGGTTTGCAAAATGGATAGTAATAATTCAAATACACAATCCAATAGCACAATGGGAACTGTTGGTCAAATAGTTGGAAGATTTATAGTTGCTGCAATCATTTTAGGTATTACTGCTTTCTTTACACCTGGTTTTTCTATAAACAACATTTGGTCATTAGCAATATCAGCTATCGTTTTAACTGTTATGGATTATCTTATAATAAAATTTACTGGTTTACACGCAATGGCTTTTGGTAAAGGTTTTGTAGGTTTTGTACTTGCAGTAGTAATTTTATATGCAACACAATTTTTCGTAGCTGGATATTCTATATCTTGGATGGCTGCTATAATTGGTGCACTAATATACGGTGTAATTGATTATATTATGCCTGGTGAACAAGGTATGTAAGTTTAAAGAAACTTTATTAATATAAATATTGTTTCTTCTAAATTTAAATTGGCTTATAAATAATTATTTTATAAAGATTATTTGTAAGTCAATTTAATTTTTTTAAAATTTTTGTCACTTTTTGTCGTTTTCAATTGTTTTATATATGAAGGGGGTTTTTTTATGTTAAAAGTTTTAATAGTATGTAAAGAAAATCAAACTGCTAAAAAAATAATTAATAAAATTGTTGTTAAAAACGAAGATTTAAAAATAGTTGGAATTGCAAATACTTTAGAGGAAACAAAAGATTTATTTAAAGTAATTGAAGCTGATCTAATTATTACTACCAATCGAAATATAGTAAATTTAGTTAAAAACAAATTTATTGCTCATCAACCATCAATTGTGCTAATTTCTAAAACCAAAATGTCTACTGTATCAACTAAAAAAGTTTTACATTTAGATTATAGCTTAAGTTTTTCGGAAATGGCTAAAAAAATTTCAATGTTTATTAGAAAAAATCTTACTTCCTCAGACAAAGAAGTAGTAACAGAAATGCTATTAAAATTAGGTTTTGATTTTAAACTCTCTGGAACCTTATTTTTACTAGATGCAATTGTTTATGCTCGTACTTTTAAAGGTACATATTCTTTCGAAACTTTAGCAAAAGATATCTATACTTATGTTGCTGAAAATAATAATACCACTGTAAAACGAGTTAAATGGTCTATTGAACGTCCTATCCATTACATGCATAAAAAATGTACTAAAGAGGATTACAAAAATATTGAAAAATGTTTTAAGATAGAATATCCAGAAAAACTAACTCCAAAATTAGTTATAAATGTTTTAGTAAATCAGTCAAACTAAAGTTTTTTTACAGTATTTTCTTGAACATATATCATGCTAAAAATTATTTGCTAATTCTTACATAACAAAACAATAAAAGTTGCTAGAATTTTTCTAGCAACTTTTAAACTTTTACATTAAATTATCTCTACATCTTTCACATAAAGTAGGATATTCTGCACTTTCTCCAACAGTTTCAGAATACATCCAACATCTTTCACATTTTTGTCCATCTGCTCTTTCTACTTTTATTCCTATAGAAACTTCTGAATCTTCATTTCTTCTATTTTCAAAAATTTTAACATCTGAAACTATAAATATTTCTTTTAGAAGTTCTTCTTTTCCTTTTAAGAACTCATATTCATCATTTTCTGCAAATAATGTAACTTTTGCTTCTAATGAAAGTCCTATATCTTTATTTGCTCTAGCTACTTCTAATTTTTTTGCAACTTCCTCTTTTATTTTTATTAATTTTGCCCATTTTAGTACTAATTCTTCGTTTTCATATTTAGCATTTATTTTAGGATAACTTTCAAGCATTACACTCTCAATATTTTCACCCTTTTTATGTGGCATATAACTCCATATTTCCTCTGCTGTAAAACAAATCATTGGTGCTAAAATTCTAACTAAACTTGATAATATTTCATACATCGTAGTTTGAGCTGCACATCTTTCAATAGAATCTGCCTTTAATGTATATAATCTATCTTTTATTATATCTAAATAGAATTGACTCATATCAACAACACAGAATTGATTTATAGCCTGATATGCTTCATGGAATTCATAAGTATCATATGCCTTTGTACAAGTTCTTATTAATCTGTTTAGTCTTGTTAAAGCCCATTTATCTATTTCTTTTAAATCATTATAATCTACTGGTTTATTTACATCAAAATCTGATATATTTCCTAATATATATCTTGCTGTATTTCTTATTTTTCTATAAACTTCTGTTACTTGTTTTATTATGTTTTTAGAACCACTTATATCTGATTTGTAATCTGATGATAAAACCCAAAGTCTTAAAACATCAGCTCCTGATTCTTTTATAACATCTTGTGGTGCTATTCCATTTCCTAAAGTTTTAGACATCTTTCTTCCTTGTTCATCTACAGTATATCCATGTGTTATAACTTCTTTATATGGTGCTTTTCCCTTAGTTGCAACAGATGTTAAAAGTGATGATTGAAACCATCCTCTGTATTGGTCGCTACCTTCTAAGTATACATCAGCTTCTGGAAGTCCTCTTTCTGCTAAAACAGATTCGTGAGTTGAACCAGAATCAAACCAAACATCCATTATATCTGTTTCTTTTTTAAATTCTGTACATCCACAAGAACATTTTACTCCCTCTGGCATTAATTCTTTTTCTGAAAGGTCAAACCATGCATTTGTTCCTTTTTCTTTTACAATTTCTTGTACTTTTTCTAAACTTTCTGGAGTTACATACTCTTTTTCACAATTTTTACAATAGAAAATTGGTATTGGTACTCCCCAAGTTCTTTGACGAGAAATACACCAGTCATTTCTATCTTCTATCATTTTTGTAATTCTTTCTTCTCCCCAAGCTGGATACCATTTTACACTTTTTATAGCTTCTAAACTTTCTTTTCTAAATCCATCAACAGATGCAAACCATTGGCTAGTAGCTCTAAATATAACTGGTTTTTTACATCTCCAACAATGTGGATAAGAGTGATTTATAACTTGACTTGCTAAAAGTAATTTGTGTTCATCTAACCATTTTATTATTTCTTTATCTGATTTAGCATAGTACATATCTTTAAATGGTCCTGATTCTTCACCTCTTTGAACACCTTTACTATCAACAGTAACTATTATGTCGCTATCATGTTTCAAACCTAATAGGTAGTCTTCTTTACCATAACTTGGAGCACAATGTACACATCCAGTACCTGTTCCAAGTTCAACATTTACACTATCTTCTGTCCCTAAAACTACTTTTGATTCTCTATCTAAAAATGGATGTCTGCAAACTATTCCTTCTAATGCCTTACCTTTGAAATCTCCTTCTATTTCATAATCTTCTATTTCTGCAGTCTTCATTACTGATTCTACTAATTCTTTAGCCATAATTAATCTTTCAGTTCCAACTTTAACTACTGCATAATCAAAATCTTCTCCTACAGCTATCATTGTATTTCCAGGCAAAGTCCAAGGTGTTGTTGTCCATATTACAACATAAGTATCATCCCTTTGAATTAAACCTCTACCATCTACAACTGGAAATTTAACATATGCTGTATTTGAATTTATATCTTTATATTCTATTTCTGCTTCTGCTAAAGCTGTTTCACAATCTGTACACCAATAAACTGGTTTTAGTCCCTTATATATATATCCTTTTTTATACATATCTGCAAATACACCTATTTGTTTTGCTTCCATTTTTGGCTGATATGTTATATATGGATTTTCCCAATCTCCTAAAACACCTAATCTTTTAAAACCTTCTGTTTGTTTATCTTTGTAATCCATTGTAAATTGTTTGCAAGTATCTCTAAATTTAGTTACTGGTATTTCATCTCTGTTTAATCCTAATTTTTCTATAGCTTTTTTCTCTGTTGGCATACCATGTGTATCATACCCTGGTATAAATGGTGTATAAAATCCTTGTAAATTTTTATATCTAACTATTGTATCTTTTAATACTTTATTTAAAGCATGACCTAAATGAATTTCTCCATTAGCATATGGAGGTCCATCATGTAATACAAATGATTTATTTCCTTTATTCTTATCTAAAATCTTTTCATATAATCCGTTCTCAAATACTTTTTCTAATATTTTAGGTTCATTTTCTGGCAAGCTTGCTCTCATTGGAAAATCTGTTTTTGGCAAATTTAATGTTTTCCCATAATCTTTTTTTTCATTGCAATTATCACACATAATCTTTCTCCTTTCATATTTTCTTATATTTTTATGTATTTTAATTTGTTATTATTAGCTTTTACATATTTTTCTAAGTTTTCTTGTGAAATTAAAATTGTTGATGTATTTACACAAGGATGAACACCTAATACTTTTTCTTTTTTTAATTCCTCATCAAAAAACACTTCTACAGCTGAGTTTTCATCATTAACTACTGCTAA
>CANEMG010000125.1 GCA_947428535.1 uncultured Clostridium sp.
CATTGCCTTAACTGTTGATTGTGTTCCAACTGGCATAAATATTGGTGTTTGTATATCTCCATGAGGAGTATGAATTACCCCTCTCCTTGCTCCTGACTGCTTACAGGTATGTAATAATTCATATGTTATTGCTTGTTCCATTTTCATTTCCTTTCCTGCTTAAAATATTAGCATTGCATCTCCAAAACTAAAAAATTTATATTCTTCTTTAACTGCTTCATTATAAGCTTTCATTATAAAATCTTTTCCTGCTAAACTAGATACTAGCATTATTAAAGTCGATTCTGGTAAATGAAAATTTGTAATTAAACTATCAATACATTTAAATTTATATCCTGGATATATGAAAATGCTTGTATCATTTTCTGTTTCGTTCACCATTCCTCTTTCATCAGCCACTGACTCTAACACTCTGCAAGAAGTTGTTCCCACAGCAATTACTTTATTACCGTTCTTTTTAGCTAAATTTATTTTATCTGCATCTTCTTTTTTTATATAATAATGTTCAGAATGCATTTCATGCTCTTCCACATTTTCTACTTTTACTGGTCTAAATGTACCAATACCAACATGAAGAGTCACATTTGCTATTTGAATACCTTTTGATTTTATCTTTTCTAAAAGTTCTTCTGTAAAATGAAGTCCTGCTGTTGGAGCTGCTGCTGATCCATCATATTTTGCATAAACAGTTTGATATTTTTCATTATCTTCTTTATTTGCTTTTGTTATATATGGTGGCAAGGGCATTAAACCAATTTTATCTAATATTTCATTAAATATTCCACTATATTCAAATTCTACTTTTCTATTTCCGCCTTCTAAAATATCTAATACTGTAGCTTTTAAAATACCATCTCCAAAATAAACTATACTTCCCGGCTTAAGTTTATTTCCTGGTCTTACCATTGCTTCCCATGAGTCTCCTTCTATCCTTTTTAGTAATAGAAATTCTACATTTGCACCCGTATCCTTCTTTCCATATAACCTTGCTGGTATAACTTTAGTATTATTTATTACTAAACAATCCCCTGGATTTAAATAATCTATAATATCTTTAAAAATTTTATGATCTATAGTTTCATTTTCTTTATTTAATACCATCAATCTTGCTTCATCTCTTTTATCATATGGATGTTGGGCTATTAAGTTTTCTGGTAATTCATAATTAAAATCTGATACTTTCATCTATTTTCCTTTCATGTCCCATCCTTAATTGGACAAAATTTCATCTATTTTTTCTCTTAAATCACAATTTTCATTATTTTCTATTACAAGATCTGCTTTTTTAATATAGTATGAATCTTCATTTTGTATATTTAGTCTGCTTTGTGCTGTTTTTTCATCTATACCATCTCTTTTGCAGATTCTTTTTATTTTTAAATTCCTATTTGCAATTAAAGCAATTACATAGTTACAATACTCATTTAAGCCTGATTCGAATAATAATGGTACATCTAAAATTAAAAATTGTATATCTTCTTTTTTGCTTTTCTCAATTCTTTCTATAATCTCTTTTGCTACATATTTAAATGTTAATTTATTTAATTTTTCACGTGCTATTTTGTCATTATATATTTTATTTCCAAGTAATTTTCTATTTAAATTTCCATCTTCCAAAAAAAATTCTTCTCCAAAAGTTTTTTTTATCGAATTTAAATATTCTGTACCTGGAATGCTCATTTCTTTTACAACTTTATCTGCATCTATCAACTTTACTTCGTTTTTCTCATCTAATAGTTGACTTAAAGTTGTTTTTCCTGATCCTGATGAACCAGTTATTCCTATAATCTTCAAAATGTCCCTCCAATTTTATAAAGTTTTTATTGCACTTGTTGCTAAAAAGTCACATCTATTATTAAATTCGTTATCACTATGACCTTTTACCTTTATAAATTCTACTTTATGCTTTTGTATTAAACTATATAATTCTTCCCAGAGTTCTTTATTTTTTACTGGTTCTTTATTAGCAGTTCTCCAATTATTTTTCATCCAATTATAAATCCAACCTTGATTAAAAGCATTTACTACATATGCGCTATCACTATAAATTTTTACTTCACATTCTTCTTTTAATAATTTTATAGCTTCTAATACTGCTGTTATTTCCATTATATTATTTGTTGTTTCATTGTTTGCTCCAGAAATTTCTTTTTGAGCTCCGTTATACATAAGTATAGCTCCCCATCCTCCAGGTCCTGGATTTCCTGAACAAGCTCCATCTGTATATATTGTAACTTTTTTCATAAAATATCCTTTCGCTTTAATATATTTATTGTGTTTTTGATAAATCTATGATATTATACCAGTAAATTATGCAGATTACAATACGGGTGGTGATTTATTTTGGATGGAATTTTAGGAATAGTTTCCGAATATAACCCTTTTCATAATGGGCATCTACAACATTTAAAAAAATCAAAAGAACTTACCAAAACAGACTTTTGTGTTGCTGTTATGAGTGGTAATTTTGTTCAACGTGGTGATACATCACTTGTAAATAAATGGGTTAAAACTGAAATGGCTTTAAAAGCTGGTATAGATTTAGTTTTAGAATTACCTACTGTTTATGCACTTTCAAGTGCTGAAAACTTCGCTGATGGTGCTGTAAAAATTTTAAATAGTTTAGGCGTAGTTGATTTCATTTCTTTTGGAAGCGAAATTGGAGAAATTACTCCTTTAAATGATGTTGCAAACGTATTGTATAGAGAACCTAAAGAATTTTCATCTTTAATAACTACTCAATTAAAATCAGGATTATCTTATCCTAGAGCTAGAGAAATTGCTTTATCACAATTTTTTGGAAACTCAAAAAAATATTCAGATGTTTTGTCTAATCCTAATAATATATTAGGTGTTGAATATTTAAAATCACTAAAAAAACATAGGAGCCATATAAGACCTCTTACTATTAAAAGAGATTATAGTGACTATAATAGTAAACAAGTAAAAAAAGGTATTGCTAGCGCTACTGCCATTCGAACTATGATACAAAATGGTAAAAACGTGCATTATGTTGTACCTTATGAAACATATGAGCTTTTAGATGAGGAAATAAATAATGGTAGAATAATATCAGATTTGTCAGTTTTTGAAAAAGAAATTATTTATACTCTTAGAAAAATGACTTTATCAGAAATTGCAAGCTTACCAGATGTATCTGAAGGATTAGAAAATAAAATAAAAATTGCTGCTAATACTTGCAATAATTTAAATGATTTAATAGCAAATATAAAATCAAAAAGATATACTCAAACTAGAATTCAAAGAATTTTATTATATGCTTTACTTAACATTTCAAAAAAAGATATTAATGCTTCTAAAAGAGTTAATCCTTATATTCGTGTTTTAGGATTTAATAAACATGGAAAACGTATTATATCTGCAATTGCAGCTGCAAATCCAAAATTAAAAATAATTGTTTCTGTAAAAAAATTTATGGAAAATTCTAATGACACTACATTAAGAAATATGATTTCTAAAGATATATTAGCAACCAATATATATACACTTGGATACAAACAAGACCCTATTGCAAATTTAGACTACACTCACAAAGTAGTTGAATTTAATGAATAGTAGATGATAAAAAAGTAGCTAAAAGCTACTTTTTTTATTAATAAGGAAAAAAACATATATCGTAAAATTATTATATATTATTTATTCATAATCTCATTTATAACTTTAGCCAAATATTTCATACTTGTATTACATTGTTCAATAGTATTTCCTGTTGCACCAACCTCAATTATACAAGCACCTTTACTAACATGCTGATTATATCTTGAATCTCTTAAAATTATTGGTTTAAATAAACCAGGATACATTTCATTTGCTTTTTCTTGTATTTTAATAGCTAATTTTAGATTATTTAACCAATTTGGATGTTCTAATCCCCCTCCATTAGTTCCTATAACAAACATTATTTGCGCACCAATTTCTTCTCCTATTTGTACACTTGGAGCATATTCACTATTATTTCCTAAAGCATCTCTATGTAAATCTATAACAAATTCTGTATTGTTGTTACCTGCTAAAATATTTTGTATTGTTGACAATCCTCTTGTATATGATCCTGTATATGCTGGATAATCATGATAATCTGTATTATGATTTACATTAAATCCAAAAGCGGCTAAATTATTTGTAAGTTCAGTTCCTACTCTTGCAACACTATGGTTTAAATCTGTTGTTCTGAAATTTCCACTTGCCTCATAATTATTTTCTGTTGTTGGAGTATAACTTTCACATGTATGTGTGTGATAAATTATAATATCTTTTTTATTTGAAAAATCTACATTAGGTAACACCATATCTTCTGTTAATTGATATTTTGATTCATTTTTTATTTTTACACT
>CANEMG010000126.1 GCA_947428535.1 uncultured Clostridium sp.
TATTAAAAGTATTTGTATAAAGAACAGAAAACTATCTGTTCTTTTATGTTATAATAAATTTAACAAATTACAATATGTAGAGGAGATAAAAGATGAATAATAAGATTGGAAAAGTAGGCTCAATAATAAGTGCAATTACAGTATTAGCATTTGCAATATGTATTCTAATAGATTTTAGCTTTGGCAGTTATTTTGTATGTATATTTTTAGCATTAAGTTTTGTACTTATGATTGCTACATTTGAAAACGAATGTACTAAAGAGAACAAAGTAGCAGGAAAAGTAGCAATGACATTTTCTGCAATATATGCAACGTTAATTGTAATTGTTTATTTTACTCAATGCACAACAGTACAAAATGAAGTATTAAGTGATACTGTTAAGCAAGTTTTAGATTATAAAAGGTTTGGACTTTTATTTAATATTGATTTACTTGGATATGGAATGATGGCATTATCAACATTCTTTATTGGATTAACTATTGATGTTAGAAGCAAAAAAGATAAAGCGTTAAAAATCTTATTATTACTTCATGGAATTTTCTTTATATCATGTTTAATAATGCCAATGCTAGGTATTTTTAAACCAAGTGATGGAACAACAACTAGTGGTGGAGTAATTGCAATGGAAATCTGGTGTTTATATTTCTTGCCAATAGGGATATTATCATTTTTACATTTTAAGGAAAGAAAATAAGAAATTACAATTTATCTATCTAATCTCGTATTTGACAAAGCAAATCCTTTGTGCTATTATATTTAAAGTTATACAAAATTATATATTATTATAATTTTTGTTAGATTTATTGTTAGAATAACAAATTAAAATTCCAGTAATATAGCAATTTTAAAGATATTAGCGAGGTTCACCTCGACCATACAAGATGCAAAAAGTGTTGAAAATAGCAACTTTCAACACTTTTTATTTTTATTCAAAATTATAAGGGTATTCTTTAACCAGAGTTTATGATAAAATGCTTTTAGACAACTAGTAATTTGTAGAGGATTTAAATTAGAAAGCGAAAGGTTAAGGTAGGAATAGAATGAACAAAAACAAGAAGATAATTATTGGAAATTTAATTATATTTATTATAGACATTAGTGTAGTTGTTGCATATAAGGTAATCGAAAACAATGTTACAAACAGAGAAGGCTTTAATTTTAAAGTTCAAGATATTAGTTCTAATCCTATTGACATTATAAGTAATGAAAAAGATAATAATAAAAGTGAGGTAGATAATACTATGGAAACTATTACAAATATCAATGTAAGTATAAATGGCAAAATTTACAATGCAAAAATTGAAAATAATGAAACTGCACAAATTTTTATAAGTAAACTACCACAAGAATTTGATATGAAGGAATTAAATGGAAATGAAAAATATATTTATATGGATAATTCATTACCTACAAATTTATCAAATCCTAAACATATTGAATCTGGAGATATAATGCTTTATAGTAGTGATTGTTTAGTTATTTTCTATAAATCATTTGATACAAATTATAGTTATACTAAAATAGGTCATATTGATAACTTGCCTAATTTAGGCAGTGATAGTATAATTGCTAAATTTGAAAAGTAAATTATTAAAAAAATAAACAAGAAATTTAATCTTGCTTATTTTTTTCTCCCCAATCACACAATTGGTCTAAAATTGGCATTAAAGATTTTCCTTTATCAGATAAATAATATTCCACTTTAGGAGGAATTTCTTGATATTCTTTCCTTATAATCAAGCCACAATCTTCTAAATCTTTTAAATTGGATGTTAATGTTTTAAAAGAAATAGGATTTAGGAATCTTTTAAGTTCATTATATCTAAAAGTACCATAAAAAGCTAAAGAATATAATATTGGTAACTTATATTTTCCAGATATTAAGGACATACTATATGAAAAGCCAGTATCCTCAAAATTTATTCCTTTTTCTATACAATTCATTTTACACTCTCCTTTAGGTAAGTACTTTACAAAAGTATTATACCATTATATAATCCGAATGTAAATATTTTTAGAAAGGATGATTCAAATAAGAAAAAATATTAAAACTACTGAAGCAATATTTCCAATGCCAGTACTAATGATAGCAACATATAATGAAGATAGAAGTATTGATGTTATGAATGCAGCATGGGGAACTATGTTATCTCGAAATCAAATAATACTTAATTTGACAGAAACACATAAGACTGTTAAGAATATTAAGGAAAGAAAAGCATTTACAGTTAGTATAGCAGATGGTAAACATGTTGTAGAAGCTGATTATTTTGGAGTAGTATCAGGAAATAATACTCCAAATAAATTTGAAAATAGTGGACTAACAGCCACAAAATCAGAAAATATAGATGCACCAATTATAAATGAATTTCCTATTTGTTTTGAATGTGAATTTATAGAATATCAATCAGATGAATATGGATGTGGAGTAATTGGTAAAGTAATAAATGTAACAGCAGATGAAAAAGTAATGAATGGAGAAAGTATTGATATTTCTTTAGTAGATGCTATTGCATTTGATCCATATACACATGGATATTATAGAGTTACTGAAAGAGTAGGAAATGCTTTTAAAGATGGATTAGAACTAAAAAAATAAAATACAAATTATAGGGCAGATAGTTTGATAATTATCTGTCTTTTATGTTATAATCATCTCGACAAATTACAATTTTTAGAGGTGGAAAATGAAAGAAAGAGAAATAATAATTAAATTATGGTTTGATATGTGGTTACAACAAAAAGATTTAGGTATAGATGATATATTTGAAGAAAATGTAATTTATGTTGAGAGTTGGAGTCCAAAATATGAAAATCGAGATACAGTAAAACATTGGTTCAATGAGTGGAATACTAGAGGAAAAGTATTAAAATGGGATATTAAGCAATATTTTCATAAGGATAATCAAACTATTGTAGAATGGTATTTTAAAAACACTATGAATAATGGAAAAATAGAAGAATTTGATGGAATATCACTTATTGAATGGTCTAATAATAATAAAATAGAGTTTCTAAAAGAATTTGGTTGTAATATAAATAATTATAATCCATATAAAAATAATGATACACCAAAGTTTAGAAATGAAAATGTAAATTGGTTTTAAGTAATAGAAAAATTACAATTGTTATAGGAGAAAGATAATAACAGTTAGAAAAATAAAAATTGTAGATCACAATAGAATTGGAAACAACAAATTTTGTTATTAATAAATATCCATATTTATCAATAGACCATTTAAAAATGGGATTGATTAGAAGTAAAAATACTAATTTAAGAGTAAAAGATGATAATAAACTAACAGATTATTTATGGGCAATAGTAAGAGAAATTATAAAAACAAATATAGAAAATAACCAAAATATAATAATAGAAGGCTGTTATATACCTTTTAATTGGAAAGTTGACTTTAAAGAAAAATATCTAAAGCAAATTAAATATACTTGTTTAATTATGACAGAAGAATATATAAATAGAAATTATGACAATATTAAAATGTATGAAAATAGTATAGAAGTTAGAAAAAATAAAGCAGATATAGATATAAATGAACTCATAAAAGAAAACAATTACAATTTAGAAATGTGCAAAAAATATGCAAATAATTATATCTTAATAGATAATAAATATGAGGTTAATTTAGATTTATAGCAATATAAATTGAATTATATAGGAGAATAATTATATGAAAATTAGAGAATACAAAAGTTCAGACTGTAAAGAAGTATCAGAACTTTTTTATAATACTGTTCATACCATTAATAATAAAGACTACACAAAGGAACAATTAGATGTATGGGCAACTAATGAAATTGATTTAGAAAAATTTAATAAATCTTTAATTGAACATTATAGTTTAGTTGCAATTGAAAATAAAATTATTATTGGATTCGGTGATATAGATAAAACAGGATATTTAGATAGATTGTATGTTCATAAAGATTATCAAAATAGAGGAGTAGCAACAATGATTTGTAATAAATTGGAACAAAAGATGTTAAAAGGCAAAATCATTACGCATTCTTCTATTACAGCAAAACATTTCTTTGAAAAAAGAGGTTATAAAGTTATAAAAGAACAACAAGTTGAACGAAATGGTTTACTTTTAACAAATTATATTATGGAAAAAATAATATAAAGAAAATAATTCTTAAGGGAGATAAAAGATATATGAAACGCAAAGTTATTTTATATATTTCACAAAGTTTAGATGGATTTATTGCAGATAACAAAGGAAATGTTGACTGGATTTTAGGAAACAATGAAAATTATAATAGTGATTATGGATATGAAACTTTTATTAAAGATATAGACACTG
>CANEMG010000127.1 GCA_947428535.1 uncultured Clostridium sp.
AGTAGATGCTTTATTAATACTTTTATGGATTTTCTTTATTTTCTCTTATTTAAGCTTTCTTATCTTTATAATAAATAAAATTATTAAAAAATTACTAAATGTTACAGATGAAAGAATGATCTCATTTTCAACTTGCAGTATACTTTTTGGATTAACTATACTACCAATAAATGTTTCTAACATAAATTTTCTAGAAAATACTCTATACAAATATCTAATTTTAAGCTTTATATTTGGAATAGGTATTATCATACTAATTAGTGCAAACTTTAAAAAATGGAGAGGTAATAAATAATATGAAAAAAACAATTTTACTAATAATTATATTAGTAATTTCATTATTTTCTTTTACAGGTTGTAATTATACAAATAGTATCGATCAATATTATTTTATAATTTCCTTAGGGCTAGATATTAGTGATAACGGATTATTAAAAGTAAGCATTCAAACACTATCTACTTCAGAAGGTGGTGATTCGAGTGGCTCTGGTTCTAGTCAACCTAGCAGTTATAAAATTTATTCAGTAGAAGCAAAAACAATTGATGAAGGACTAAATATATTAGATAATTATTTAAATAAAAAAATAAATTTATCACACTGTTCAGCATTAATAATATCAGAAGAGTTAGCTAAACAAGATATTACAACTTATATAAATACTTTAAGTAATAATCCTGAACTAAGACACACTTGCCAAATAATTATAAGTTCTGGTAGTGCTTATGATGTTATGGATAAAGTATCTAATTCTGGAGAAACTTTTTCAGCAAGATTATATGATTATTTAACACGAACTGCCGAATATACTGGTTTTACAATAGAAACTTCTTTTGGTCAATTTTATGAAGCATTAGATAATGATTATTATCAACCAACTGCAGTATATACTTTAGTTTCAGAAGATACTGTTCAAACAGCTGGATTTGCAGTATTTAAAGAAGGATATATGATTGGAAATCTGGATGTTTCTAATTCTATTGCACATCTAATGGTTACAAATGACTTAAACACGTGTATTATAACAACAGATAATCCTTTTGATGAATCTAAAAAAACTGATTTAGAAATTAGCTTATACAAAAAGACAGATATTGATATAGATTTAATAAATGGAAATCCTTTTATTTCTGTAACAATTTATCCAGAAGGAACTGTTAGAGGCTCAGGAAGTTCTTTTAATTATATTGATGATAATAATATTGATATTTTAGAACGCACTGTTAATTCTTATTTAGAAAAATTGTTAAAAGATTATTTATACAAAATTTCTAAACAATATAATTCTGATATTGCTGGATTTAAAGCACTATATAAATCAAATTTCTTAACTAGAGAAGACTTTGAAAAAATTCATTGGAATGAAATATTTCAAGATTCATTTTTTCAAATAAATATAAATACTAGAATAAATTCTAGCAATTTATTTAGTAAAGAATAAAATTCAAGGAGTAAATTTATGAAATTTATAATTATTGCACTTTTAATTTTTACATTTTTAAAAAGCTTCTATTATAGCCTTTATGAAATAAAAGAGAAAAAAAATAAGCCTGCTGGAATTACTATTATTTTTTTAGCAATTCTAGGGCTTATCTTACCAGTAAGTTTGTTACTATTTCTTTATTAGTTTTTTATTTCTTTTCTAGTTTTTACATTTTTTATAATTATAGAACATAATATAGATGTAATTCCACAAACAATAAACATCATTCCCAAATCAGATAGTTTATATAAATTATCTTTTACAATACTAATAATCAAATTGCTTAAAGAAGTAGTTAGTAATACTAAATTATCTAAATCTACATTTGAAAATACTGCATTTGCTCCCAATTTAAGCAATATTCCAACTGCTACTGATGAAATTCCTAAAAAGTTTATTGCTGTTAACAAATCAGTTATATTTAGTAATACTAAAATTATCATTAGTATTACTAATATAATTTGAGGTATATTCCCTATTCTATTACTTACAGTTTTTAATTCTTTAATTATTGAATTTCCTTCTGCATATAACTCATTTGAAACATTTACATTATTATCATACTCTTCTACAATCAAATCTTCAAATTGTTTTATATTTTTTCTTCCTTGTTCATTTAAATTCAAATTTTCATTTTTTATATATTCTTCAATTTTTCTATCTAAATTTTTTCTTAACTCATCACTACTTAATGTAATTTCTGTTCCATCATAAATGGCATTTACAATAGTAGTTACATCTTTTTCAATCATTTCTTCTGTAAATAAGTTTTTTATTGTCTCTTCTGGAAGTCCTGATTGATATATATAATTTTCAAATCCACTTTCTACTTCTCTTGAAACTTGCAAATTAAATTGTGTTTCATCCATTTTTGATAACATATAATTTTTGTCTAAAATAACAGAATTTAAAATATTTATAGCAATAATTACTAAAACCACAAGTACTATAAAAAAAGATAAAATTGTATTTATAAAATATCTTATAATTTTCATTTTTCTACTCCTCTACTTTGTTTGCATACACAACATATCTTTGTGATGCATGACCTATAGTATTTATTGGCCAACATGTATATATCATTAATATTTCTTTCTCATTTTGAATTGGTACTTTCTCTGTATCTGTTTCATTTACAACTTTTGTATCATATATTTCATAATTAAAGGTACCATAATTGGTATTAAGTTCAATTTTATCTCCAATTTCTGCCTGTGGTAAATTAGCTAAAAAAGTTTTGAAATTATGTCCAGCAAGTATTATACTTCCACCTTCTCCTGGAAAAAAAGATGTATCATCATGTGCAATTCCACTTTTTAATATTGTATAGTTTGCTCCATAATATACTGGTAATTCTAAATTAATACTCTCAATTTTAAGTGTAGCATATTTAGTTCCAAATGTTGGATAATTTACTAATACATTTCCATTTAATACTGGTTGTATTTCTTCTACCTGATTTTGATTTACTGTTATTATGTTCAAAAGGTATATTGCCATATCAATTTTTTCTTTTCCTACCTTTTTTAAAGTAAAACAGATCATAAATACAAATAAAAAAGCAACTATTAAAGATATAATAGCTGCTTTAATTACTTTTAAAAAATTTTTCTTCATTTATTATGCTTTTCTTTTTTTAACAACTACTGCAACGGCAACTATTGCTAAAACTGGTACTGCATATAATGCATAATTTGCACCTGTATATAATAATTTTTTTCCTGTAGCTGTTGTTCCTGCAGATGCTCCACCATTATTTGTTCCAGGATTTGTAGCTAATTTTGTATAATCTCCTGAAATTAAAACTGATCCATCAGCTTTTACTAATGTAAAACTATTTGATTTTGTATTAACATTTAATGTTAATCCTGCTTTTTTAGCTACTGCTTTAGCTTTTTCTAATACATCATTTCTTACTGATGTACTTATTTGTGAAGTTTTTGTTGCTCCTGTGTTTTTTATAGTTTGTTCTATTGATACTATATCTTGGTAAACTGCTTTTGCTGTATTTTCATCTAATGATGTTGCTATATAATCTGTAACTGCATTTTTTTGGCTATTTGTTAATTCAAAAAGCATTCCATTTACATTATGTGAATTTCTTATATAATTTGTTAAAGTCTCTTTTGATGTTGCTGCATTAACATTTAATGACATTGTAACTACAGCTAAAACTACAATTGCCATAACTAACATTTTTAATATTTTTCTCATTATTTTTAAATTCCCCTTTCAAATTTAATGTTCACTACATTAATTATAATTATAATTTTTACGTTTTGCAAGCATTTTTTCATTTTTTTCCATTTTTTTACATTTTTATGTGAATTAATTCGCTTTTTATGTAAATCTATTTTTTTCTAAAACCATATATTTTTTAAATTTTTACTTGAATTGTAAAATATTATATGCTAAAATAATCATTAGTTAATTAAATATAGGGGTATAGTGTTAATGGTAGCACATCGGTCTCCAAAACCGCCTGTGTGGGTTCGAATCCTACTACCCCTGCCACCAAAAGAAACTTATAATAAATTTTAAGTTTCTTTTTTATTACTATACTTCTATAATTATTAATTAATATTTTTTATGGAGGTGTTTTATATTAATAAATTTTTATATTATATTTATATTGTTCTCATACTTTTTACTATTTATATATCAATATTTTGTTTTAAAGGGAAGTCTTTAAAATTTTCACCTACTATAGGTAGTATTCAAAATTCAGAAGCTCAAGCAGAATATCATTTTGGCGATTCTACATTTTTCTGGCCAGTTCCTGGATTTCATAGAATTACTTCTCCATTTGGGAAAAGAACTTCTCCTACTTCTGGTGCA
>CANEMG010000128.1 GCA_947428535.1 uncultured Clostridium sp.
CTCTAGTATTTGCAAAGACTCTGTTTAATCCATATTGGTCAGCATTTTTTATAACTTCATACATAGATACTCCGTTACTTACTGATATGCTCTCAACATTTTCTATACTTGTTTTTCCAACACCTCTTTTAGGTTCATTTATTATTCTTTCTAATGAAAGGTTATCCGATGTATTAGCAATTAATCTTAAGTATGCTATAATGTCTTTTATTTCTTTTCTTTCATAGAACTTTAATCCACCAACAATTTTATATGGTATATCTTCTCTTCTTAAAATATCTTCTATGCTACGTGATTGTGAGTTCATTCTATATAAAACTGCAAAATCTGAATATTTATAATATTCTTCTATCTTTAAAGTATTTATTTGTCTTACTATATAATTTGCTTCTTCATATTCATTATCTCCTCTAAATACTTTAGGAAGATTTCCATTTTCGTTACTTGTCCATAATCTCTTTTCGTATTTAGTTTCATTATTCTTTATTACTTCATTTGCAGCATTTAATATATTTTGTGTACATCTATAGTTTTGTTCTAATTTAATTATTCTAGTTCCTGGAAAATCTTTTTCAAAATTTAGTATATTACTAATATCTGCTCCTCTAAAAGAATATATTCCTTGGTCATTATCTCCAACTACTGTTATATTTCCATATCTTGAAGCCAATAATGTTACTAATGTAAATTGTGCCTTATTTGTATCTTGGTATTCATCTACTAAAACATATTTAAATTTACTTGAATAATATTCTAACAAGTCTGGATTATCCATTAAAATCTTTATTGTAAAATTAATTATATCATCAAAATCTATTGCATTATTTTCTCTTAATCTTTTTTGATAAATTTCATATAATTCTGCTATTTTTTCTTTTCTAAAATCTCCTCTAGCCTTCACAGCATAAGTATCTGGCTCTAGCATTTCATTTTTTGCATTACTTATTTCATAAAGTACAGATCTATCTGTATATATTTTATCATCTAAGTTTTGTGATTTTATTATTTGTTTCATTAATGTTTTTTGATCTGATGTATCAAAAATTATAAATGATGTATCAAATCCAATCCTATCTATCTGTTTTCTTAGTATTCTAACACAAATAGAGTGGAATGTTCCAATCCACATATCATTTACTGCATTTCCTGCTAAATTTTCTACTCTTGATTTCATTTCATTAGCTGCTTTATTTGTAAAAGTTATAGCTAATATATCCCAAGGTTTTACTCCTTTATCTGCCATTAAATAAGCAATTTTATGTGTTAGTACTTTTGTTTTTCCACTTCCTGCACCCGCTATAACTAAGCATGGACCTTCTGTGTTTACTACTGCTTCATATTGTTTGTCATTTAATCCTTCTAATAAATCCATCAATTTCTCCTTTTTACAAAACTTATGTTTGCATTATACTATTTTAATTTTTCTATGTCAATATCTAAAATATTAACTAATAAAATATAACTTCATTACAGTTTCTTGTTCAATTATTTTCAAGGTGAAACTTCCATTTAGTTATAATATTATTAGTTAATAAATAACATTTTATATATTAAAAATTATAATATATAAAACTTACTAAATTTTATTAGTAAGTTTTATACATTTCTTATTTATTTAATTCTTTTAATAAGTCTTCTACATCTATTCCATGAACTTCACAAGCTTCTTCTAATGTTTCTGCTTGAGATGCAGGACATCCTAAACAGTGCATTCCAGCTTCTAATAATATATCTGCTTTTTCAGGATGACTTTGTAGTAATTCTCCTATTTTCATATCTTTATCTATCATTATAATTTCCTCCTTTTCTTATATACGTTTTATGCAATATGGAATATTTTAACATAATTTTAAAAAAAAGTATAGACAAACCCAAAAAAATATTGTATTATATTCAAAATTTAATGAAAGAGGTGGTATCTTTGGATATTCTTTTTAACATCTTTTTCATAAGTTTTGGTATCAATATATTTATAGTCTTTTATTGGGTTTATTCTTTAATAGAAATCTTTTTATTGCAAAGTCTGCAAGGTTTTAAATTAAAAATTAAACGAAATCAATTATTTTAGGAACTAATTTGAAAAAATTTCTATATAAAATAATATTTTTCGTTACTTCTTTTTTAGTTGCTTCTTTAATAGTTTATCATATTTTTAAACCTATTTTTACAGCTAATCACATTATATTTCCATATGCAATACATCCATTTGATATAGTTTCAGTTTACCCAGACACTTGGATTTTATTAAAAAAAGTTTATTTCATAACATTTTTATTTTCGTATTTTATACTATTTAATAAAATTTTTAATTTAATTTCTTTAAAAATTCCTAAAATAAGTAAAAAAATATCATATTTAGAAAAATCAAAAACTTCAAATGAACTTTCTTTATTAGTAGGACTTTCTGACAACACACCTATTTTTATAAATGAAAAAGGTCTTTATCAGAATATTTTAATTACAGGAACCATTGGAACTGGAAAAACTTCATCTGCAATGTATCCATTTACTCGGTCAATTAATAGATTACAAAGCTTCTAACTCTAGTGAAAAACTTGCTATGTTAATTTTAGATGTAAAAGGAAATTATTTTAATCAAGTAATTGAATATGCAAATAGCAGTAATCGTTTAAGTGATATTATTGTAATCGATTTATCTGGAAATTTTAAATATAATCCGCTAGATAAGCCTAATCTAAAACCTATTGTACTTGCTAATAGATTAAAAACAATTTTGACTTTATTTAGTCCTAATAATTCTGAATCTTATTGGCTTGATAAGGCTGAACAAGTTTTATCAGAATGTATTAAATTTTGCAGATTATATAATAATGGATATGTTTCCTTTGCAGAAATACATAAAATAATAATGTTTCCTGATTATTATTTTGAAAAACTTTCTATTCTAAAAGAATTATTTACTAATGGTAAATTATCAGATACAGATATTTATAATCTTTTATCTTGTATTGACTTTTTTGAAAAAGAATTTTTTTCATTAGATGTAAGAATATTATCTATTTTAAAATCTGAAATTAGCAGAATTACCAATATATTTGTTTCAGATTATAATATTTCAAAAGTGTTTTGTCCTGCTAAAGAAGATATCAATTTTTATGGATTTAAAGAAGTTTTAGAAAAAGGAAAAATTGTCGTTTTAAACATGAATATAGCTGAATATAAAAACTTATCTAAAATTATTGCATCTTATTTAAAACTAGATTTTCAAACTGAGGTTATGTCCAGATTAAGTAGCAACTCTAAAATAAGAAAAAGTGCTTTTATAAGTGATGAATTTCATGAATATGTAACTACTACAGATAGTGATTTTTTCGCTCAATGCAGAGAAGCAAAATGCATAAACATTGTAGCTACACAAAGCTACAGTTCTATAAAAAATGCTTTAAAGGATGATGATTCAACTAAAGTAATCCTTCAAAATCTAATAAATAAATTCTGGTTTAGAACAGATGATATATTCACTATTGAAGAAGCTCAAAAACAAATTGGAAAAGAAGAAAAAGAAAAGATTTCTACAACTATATCTGAAAATGCAAAAGAAACAAAATTAAATGTTATAACAAACACACTTATGTCTAGAGACTCTAATTTATCAGAAAGTTACAACAAATATACTCAAACTGACTATATTTATAACACTAATTACTTTTCTCAATCATTAGAAACTTTTAAAAGCTTAGCTTTTATTTCTAATGGTCTAAGAATATTGCCCCAAAAAGAATTACAAATGATACCATATTACGAAAAAGAAAAATATATGAAAGGAATTGATTAAAATGAAAAAGAAAAAAATTTCAATAATTTATACTTTTATGCTCTCTTTTTTATTTATTTGTACATTTAATGTAAATGTGTTTGCTGCTGATCCGAAACTTGTTACTACAATAAATTCAGCATTCGATAAAATAGAAAGCTATATAGTAAAAATATCAACGCCAGCTGCAGCTGTTGCTGTTGGAACAGGAGTACTTATGAAAAAATTTAGCTTTGGAGATGAAGAAAAAATTCGTACAGCAAACAAATTAATAAGAGGTAGCTTATTCTCATATGCATTTATTCTCTGTATTGACTTAATTTTATCTTTATTTCAAACACTATTATCTTAAATTTAGAATGGAACAAATATGGAACAAGAAACAATTAATTTAACTGAAACAATCTTTAATTCATTAAATGAATTATTTTCTCAATTATTTTCATCTATTGATAACTCAATTTATTCTGTATTAGATGAAATTATTTTTATAAAACCAGATATTATTTCTGG
>CANEMG010000129.1 GCA_947428535.1 uncultured Clostridium sp.
TAGAATTATTTTATAAAGAGACATTTCAGAAATGGAGAATGTAATATATGTTAAATAATATAGAAGAAGATATAAAGATAGTAGAACAATGTATAGTAGGAAGTATATCAGTTCCACTTAATTTAGATAATATTGATTTGAATAATTATAGAGATGCAATATCAAATGTACTAAATAATTGTAAGAAAAATCAAAAGATAGTAGATCAAATAAGATGCAAAATAAACGAAAGACAATTTGAATTACAGCAAGAATATAAAGACTTTAAAGATGATATAAGATTAAATACATTACAAGAAATATATTATATGTTTAAGGAGGAATAAATGAAGTTAGAAGAAGCTAAGAAAAAGCTAGATTATCATAAAAATATAATAGCAAGTTTAGATGAAAAAAGTGAATTATTTGAAGCTATAAAAACAGTCTTACAAGCACTAGATAATTCTATAAGTAAAGATAAAGTAAAAGAAAAGATAGAGAAAATAGATTTAAAAATAAATAATTTTAAAATAGAAATAAATAAAACTTTAAGAGAAATTGAAGAGGTAGAAACTGAAACAGAAATAGATATAAATGAGCAATATATTTGTAATATGGAAATAGAATTTGAAGAATTAGAAATAACAAAAAGAATTTTAGAAGAACTATTGGAGGACAAGTAATATGAAAAAACAGTTTAAACAAACAATAGATACCAATAGAAAAATTAGAAGAATAAAAAGAAAATCAAAAGCACTAGATAAAATAATAAAACTAACTAAAAAATATGATTTAGAACTAACTAAAGCAGAATTTAATAATGAAAAATTTCTAATGATAATTGGAATAATGGAGGAAAGATAATGTCAAAATTAGATTTAGGAAATTTAGATAGCATAATAGAAAATTTAAAAACATCAGAGGAAAATGTAACAAATATTTTAGAAGAACAAAGCTCAACAATATTTTATACAAGAGACTATTATGAAGGACAACTAAAAGTTTATCAAGATGTAATAACAATGTTAAAGATATATCAAAATAAAAATAGTAGAAAGAGTGATAGTAATGAGTAGCTGGAAAAGTGAAGAAAGATACTTTGCAACTTGCCCAATGTGTGACAAAGAAGAGGAACAAAGGCGAATGATACTATTAAAAAAGTCAAACGTATGGGGAGCAAAGAATTTAACTAGATTATGCTATAACTGTTATTTAAAAGTATTAGATTTTATAGGAATTAGTGATGTAAATTTAGATGGGAGTGATTTAATTGAGTGAAAATAGATATTGTTTAATAGTAAGTCAATATAGACATAGTTATCATACTTTTATAGTAAAAGTTCCAGCAGATATAGCAACATTTAAAAGTTGTTTGCTTGGTATGACAGAAGGACTAGAAAAATATAAAAGAGATGAAACAGATACAAGAGAAATACATTTTGGAGATTTAGATTATTTATTAGATGATAACAAAGAAATATTTTATAGCTATAACGTAAATGATTCTGGGGACATATACATAAGAAATCATAGTTCAATAAACAGATTAAAAGATGATGCTTATCATTATATGTTAGAAGGATATAAACATAGTAGAGGATATATAAGTCAAAAAGTAATGTCAGATATAAATGAACATCATAATTATAACAAAATAAGAGAAATAATAGAAAAATATTTTGAAATAGCGTAGGAGGTAGAATAATGGACAATCTTAGTGAAGAGAAAAAGAAAGAAATAGAAAAAGCAAGAAGTAATATTTTAAGAGGAAATGATATAGAATCTGCATCATTAATATTAGAAAAATCAATAATGGATAATTACACAATTGTAGGTGGAAAAGAAAATATATTAAAAATAGCCACAAGACAAATATTAAATTTTATTGAAGAATATAAAAACAAGGGTTATTTAGATGCTGTTAGAGAAAAAGTATCGTTAGAAAACGAATTAAATGTAAAAGACAAAATGATAGATTTAATGAGTGAACAATTAGTAGGAATGATGATATGGCCAACTAATAATTTAGAAGCAGAAGTAATATTAGGAATGCCAGAAGAAGTAAAAGAACATTATAGAAAAGAGGTAGAAGGAAAATGAATCAAGTAAGATTAATAGCAGGAAAAGTGCAAGGAAGTACAGCAGTTAGATATTGGAAAGTTGAAGATGTAAATGTAGATACACATATAGGAAACTATGCAATAGTAGAAAATTTGAATGGATACACAATGGTGGAAATACTTGGATTAGTTGTAACAACAAAAGAAAAAGCAGGAAACTTCTCATTTACAAGTTATGAGAAAATGAAAAAAATGATAAAGGAAGTAGACTTAGAAGAATTAATGAGATTAAGCGGTAAAGAGATAGAAGGAATAGGAGAATAAAAACTAAAACATCATAAATACTAAGTAGTATGAATGAAGAAGAAATATTGAAACTTTGGCAAAGTGGGCTAAATAAAAATCAAGTAGCAAAGATATACATGAGACAATTTAATCAAAGGATTAAGATAATAAGATTAGATATAAAACACAGAAAAGAGCGATTTATGACATATTATGAAGCTTTAGCAAGAGTAGAAAGAATAATTTTGGAAGAGGTGAAGAAATGCAAGGAATAAGTATTTTAGTATTATTATTGATAGAATTAATATTTATACTAGTTACATTGACACTAAAACAGAAAAAAGGAGCTTTTACAGTAGGAACTTTTATTACAATAATGATATGGATACCAATATTTTATATAATAAATAATTAGGGAGGTACTAATGAAATATATTAAAGAAGATTTAGAAGTACGTTTAAAAAATCACAAAAAAGATGAAGCTAAAATAACAGAATTACAAGCAAAGATAGAAAGTTATGAAGAAAGATTAAATTATGCAGGTTATGTATATGAATCAACAGAGAACGAAACAATAGAAGGAATGCAATTAGGATCTAACTATTCCGAAATTCCATCTGGAAAAACAAATAAAATAACAAACATAACAGAACAAACAGCGATTAATTATCATAAAGAATTAGTACATATTAATCAAGAAGATAGAGAATATTTAGAAAAACAAATAATAAAATTAGAAGATATAAAAAAAGAATTAAATAAAAAGGTAGCAAGAACAAAGAATTTATTAAATCAATTATCAGATGAAGAGGAATTTGTAATTAGAACATACTATATGAACAAATCTAAGTGGGATTTTGTATATGATAACTATTTTCAAGAATATAAAAAGCAAAAATCTATAAAACAATTACAAAACATAAGAGATACAGCAATAGAAAGTATGCTAGAAGTATTAAATATTGGAATAGAGTAAAAATTTCGCTAAAATTTCGCTAAAATTTCCTTTTAATTATGTTTTAGAAGTAATATAATTATAATAGAAAAATTTATAGAAAGGACTTAATAATCTTCGTCGAGTTCTTTCTATATACTCTTAAAATATAAAAAACGATGTCAAATCATCTTAAGTTGCATTAAATTGAGAAAATGATGATTGACATTTGAGTAGACACAGCGTATAATATAAATAAGAATTAAGAGAGAGTTTAACATTTACTTTCCTCCTTAATTCAAAAATAGTTTTATAATGTTGACTAATTATATCAAAGGAACAAAAAAATACCAGAGGTGCGAACTCTGGTATTTTGCTTTAGTCGAACTCCTTAAAAATCTTAAGAATAAGTACTAAAACGATAACTTTAAGTATTAGTTTTAAATGTTGTCCCAACTATATCACCTCCTCTCGGAAATGGGAACAAAATTATTCTAATACAAAAAAAAGATAAAAGTCAACATCAACAAAAAATAGGAATTATTATCAATTTAGATTATCAGAAATGATAGTCTTTTTTTATTTTGAAAATTAATTACTAGAGTTAATTTTATAAATGTATCCTTCGAAATTATTATAAGAAAAAAGTCAGTGATTCTAGTTAAGCTGATTTTTTTACTTTACAAAGGAATGATAATAAATGAATAAAAGTAGAGAAGTTTCAGAAATAGCAAATGATTATACAGATATGGAAACAAAGAAATTCATAATATTTATGTGCAGTAAGTGCAAATTCTATGAGAATGAAAGTTGTAGTAAGAAAAGAATAATACGAGAATGTGCAAGAAAAGGTTTAAAAGATAAGGAGTGATACATTATGGAATTATCATAAGAACAAATAGATAGAATAACAGAAGTTTTTAATAAACTAATAGAAGTATTTAAAGAAATTTATAGGAAACTGAAAGAAATATTTAAAAGATTTGTTTGTT
>CANEMG010000130.1 GCA_947428535.1 uncultured Clostridium sp.
GTAATTGCAAATTTTTCTAATATATTGCAAATTTTATTGAATTCTAATTTTTCTAATGTTTTTATATTCATAATTAATTCCTTTTTATAAATAGTATGTGCAAATACTATCACAAAAATAATAAAAAATCCAATTATTACCTGAAAAATAATAAAAATTTTACAGATAATAAAATTTAGAAGGAGAAAAAATATGGAATATAATATGACTTTTCAAGACAATATACCAGAATATGATTTTAATAATAGAGCTCAAGGAACTCTTAATTGGATAAAAGAAAATAGAGATAAATTTGATTGGGCAAAAGATCCAAATGCATATGAAATGACAAATTTTTTTCTTTTTGGTGCCAAATATGCATCTGAAGGACAAGATGTTGATATACAATCTTTGGAAGAAATGTGGAAAATACGTTCTCAAGATTTTGCCAATTGTGGTATTGGTGAAAATAATTTTGTATATGGAATATGTGAAGATTCATTTAATGCTTCGAAAAATGGGCGAGCTTTAGTTAATGATGAAAATTCACATCATGCTTTAAGAAAAATGGCTGGTATAGGTTTATATTTAAAACAACAACAAAGGGATGGAAATGAGATTAGATATGATAATTTATCAGAATTTCAAGTTTTACTTGAAACTAGTAGAACTCTAAAAGGAGTACATCCAGATTTGTTTGAAAAATATAAGTTTGGAGAAAATATAGAAGTACTGTATGGGTTACTTGAAAGAAATTTAGATGAACAATCTAAAAAAACAATATTAGATGCTAAACAAGAATTACTCGGAGTTACTAAACAAGATAGGGAAGTAAGAATTCCAGAAGATCAAACAGTTGAGGGAAGATAGAGTTATTATAAAAATATAGGGACAGATCATAGTCCCTATATTTTTATTTCACCACAAGCAATTTTAGTTCCAGAGTTTCCGCTTGGCTGGGAAGTAAAATCATCAGGCATGTCATGGATGATAATTACTATTCCTAAAATATCTTTTATTTTAAATTTATTAATCAAAACACTCATATATGCATATCCATTGTTTTCAATTAAAGGTGGTAAATCTCCAATATGAAAAGGATGAGGACAGTTAGTTGTATTTAGATGTGATTTAGAATTAGAAAATTCATCATTTGGAAGTCCACTACATGAAGAACCTTCGTGTATATGAAAACCAAAAAAACGACCTGTGCAATTGTTTGATGATTGTGGCAAGTTGTTAATTTTTGCAGTAACTAAAGTACCATTCTTGACCTTTCTAAAAGAAACAATGCCAGTTATTTTGGGATACTTTTTTCCGCCTTTTATAATAGCTTTAGCATAATTTAAAAACATATGATACCTCCATTTTATATTATATAATATGCAATTCTACATAAAATGTCAGAAAATAAAAAAAGATAATATCTACATTTTTGTAAATACTACCTTTTATATGGTGGCTTCAAGTGGAATCGAACCACTGACACGAGGATTTTCAGTCCTCTGCTCTACCAACTGAGCTATGAAGCCTTATATAAAAAATATCTAGTGTTGGACTAGATATTTTTGGCGACCTGGAACGGACTCGAACCGTCGACCTCCGCCGTGACAGGGCGGCATTCTAACCAACTGAACTACCAGGCCAAAAAGTGGTGGTCGCTATAGGGTTCGAACCTATGACCTCCTGCTTGTAAGGCAGATGCTCTCCCAGCTGAGCTAAGCGACCAAATTTTGTTCCAACTGACTTGATTATTTTACTACATCAAACGCAGTTTGTCAACACTTTTTTATTTAAATATAATATGGTGGGCAGGGATGGATTCGAACCATCGTACGCTTTCGCGGCCAGATTTACAGTCTGGTGCCTTTAACCACTCGACCACCTACCCGTATGTGTTCTTTCGAGCACGTTATTTATTATAATGTTATTTCTTAAACTTGTCAATACCATTTTAAATTATTTTTTACTTTTTTTTAGATAATTAAACTTTATTAAAATGTTAAAACATTTTTTTAAAAAGTATTGACATATTAAATTCAATAGTTTATAATAATTCTTGTCGTTAGAAGTAAATACCTGCGCCCTTAGCTCAGTTGGTCAGAGCAACCGGCTCATAACCGGTGGGTCCAAGGTTCGAATCCTTGAGGGCGCACCAAAAAACTTACAAATTCTATAATTTGTAAGTTTTTTTATAAATTAATAAAAATGAAAAGCAAGTATAAAATCAAAAATAACTGAAATTATACTTGCCTTTTGTTTTTTTAGTACATTAGTATAATACAATATCATACAAACAAAGGAATCATTGGAAAAATGATTGAAAATATGTAAGATCCGTGGTATAATACGAATGATTAAATGTGGTATACAAACATATTTATAATCTTTTGATAATTAGCGAAAGAGCGTTGTTTTCTTTTCTAATTCAGTTTTAACTTATTAACATTAAAATCAAGATAAGAAGGAGCGGTGAGAGAAATGTTATGGAATGATGCGATAATTTTTGGAGGTATATTTCTTTTTGGTTTTGTAGGAGCATTCAAGTTAATATGTCGGTTAGACAAGAAAGACTATAAAGACTTCCATACACTAATGGTAATACATCTTTTAATAGTATTTATGGCTTACTGTTTTTTGGGATTAATTGTTATTGGAGTAGCCATAGTGATAACATTATTCAGATGATTTTCACAAGAATTAGACCTTTAGGTCTTTTCTTGTTTTTGCATATATATAGGAAAAGGATTATGAAATAGTTTACAAAACTATTTGTTGGTACAGATTAGCGAAATTTATTTAAAATTACAAAAACAACTCCTAGAACACTTGAAATATCAAGATTCTAGGAGTTGTTTTTTAGTGCAGTAGTACGCAATAGAATTTTTGTCACATCTAAATTTGCAATAAAAATATTATAATTAAAAAAATGCAAATGAGATTGATATAGCAAATTGTATTAAATCATTACGAACTCGCTTTTTTTCTAACCGTTGTTCCATATTTTCTACATATGTTTCGAGTTTTTTAATTGAACTGTATTCACTAGTACTTTTAAGATTTTCAATTTGTACTTTTTTCTTTTTCCGTTTCATTGTGGCTAAGCTCCTTTCAAATTGTTTGCATTATGCAGTTAATATTACAGTTTATTATATTATTTTGTATAAAATTTATGACTCTTAGCGAATTTAAGTTATTTATTGAGTTATTATAAAAATCAAAAGTAATAAGGTAAAATTTAAATTGAAATGTTATAATGAAACATATTAAAAAAGAGACTTAATTATTTTAGTAATATAAAAGAATTTGTTAATACTATATGGGATTTTATTGATGATATCAAAGAAAAATATTCTGATTCAAAAATTTTAATTGTAACTCATAATGGAGTTTGTCGAGCTATCGGTTCATATTTTAATGGAATTCCAAATGATGGTAATTTATCATTATATGCACATGATAATTGTGAAATAAAAAAATATTCAATTTAGAGGAAAAGATTATGATAATCAATATATTCAATGAAAAATTCATACTTGTTAGAAGGCTTGAAAATCTATATGAGCTATGATAAAATACATTCATAATTAAATAATTTGCCAAAGTGCAAATTTTATATAGATGAGAACTTATGAATGATAATTTATTAAAGTCAGGAGGTAAAATTATGTTTAAAAAAATTCGGAGGTTTTGGTTAAAAAGAGTATTAGAAAAGAACTTATTGCAAGAGTTACGGCAGTTAAAATTATTAGAAAAAGAGCAACAAGCAAAGTTAATAGTAGATTATGAACATGAATTTGGTATTAATTTTGATTTAGTTGATTTAGAAACTGAAAAAAAATTATTTGATAAAATATATTTTAAGGATTACGGCAATGATAAAATGACAGTAATAGTAATAATGAAATGTGCTAAAAATTATGAAAAAATTAAATTTTCTGTTTCTAAATTTTTAACATTATATCCAAAAGTATATACTATTAAAAAAGCAGACTTGTGGCAGATAGTTGATGTTAATTCTGGAAAAATAACTTTGTCCACATGTATTAAAGAAAATCAAAATGGAGAAGACTTAAAAGATATGCTGGATAGTTTAATGAAAAAAACATCAATAGAATTATTTGAAAGAAATATTTTAAAAACAACAATTACAGCATCAGACTTTGGAGAAAAAATATATTGGGTTACTCAAGAACTCTATAAACCGATGCTCAAACCAGACTCAACGGGGGACTTAAATCCATTTGGTCCTCTG